>NZ_JBJZOM010000006.1:0-281725 GCF_047200695.1 Streptomyces callyspongiae | reverse complement strand
GCTTCAACCCGCAGCGCACCCGCGCCCTGCACGAGGCCCTGCTCGAACGCGGCCTGGAGTCCCCCTACGCCGAGTGGCTGGAGCGCTTCAAGCAGTTCCAGCGCAAGGAGCGCGAACTCACCACGTACGTGCCGTGCGGCGACTTCTTCGAGATCCGCGACAAGGCACTGATCGCCCACGCGACGCAGATCGATCCGGACGGCGGCTGGTTCCGCGTCCCGCTGGAGATCCAGCGGGAGATCTGGCCGACCGAGGAGTACGAGCTCGCCACGTCCCTCGTGGAGACCTCGCTCCCCGAGGACGACCTCTTCGCGGGCATCCGGGAGAATTGAGGCCATGAGCGCGCTGCACACCACCACGACCCAGCTCCTTCCGCTGGCGAAGGAACTGAACGACGCCACCGTGTCCCCCGGCGTCCTGGGCTTCATCGTCTTCGCGGTGATGGCTCTCGGCGTCTGGATGCTGATGAAGTCGATGAACCGGCACATGAACCGGGTCCACTTCACCGAGAGCCCCGCACCCGAGCCCGGCGCCTCCGCGGAGAGGCAACCCGAGGACGCCTGACCGACCCGCCCGTTCCCGTCCGCCCCGTCCGTCCCCTTGGAGGCACGCATGCTCTTCGGTCGTCATCCGAACCGACTGCCGTCCGCGGAGGAGGCCCTGCCGGGCCGTGACGAGCCGGCCTTCGCCCTGCCGGAAACGCACACCGTGCTCGGCAACCCGCTGGGCGGCCCGTACCCCGAGGGTCTGGAGATCGCCGACTTCGCGCTCGGCTGCTTCTGGGGGGCGGAGCGCACGTTCTGGCAGACCGAAGGCGTCTGGACGACGCTCGTCGGCTACCAGGGCGGTCACACCCCGCACCCCAGCTACGAGGAGGCCTGCTCGGGCCTGACCGGGCACGCCGAGGCCGTGCGCGTCGTCTTCGACCCGGCGAAGGTTTCCTACGAGCAGCTGCTCCGGGTGTTCTGGGAGGCGCACGACCCCACGCAGGGCTTCCGTCAGGGCAACGACGTCGGGACTCAGTACCGCTCGGCGATCTACACCCACTCGCCCGCGCAGCAGGCCGCGGCCGAGGCCTCGCGGGACGCCTACCAGAAGGTGCTCACCGGGGCGGGCCACGGCGGGATCACCACGGCGATCGTGCCGGCGGACTCCCGGCCCTTCTACCCGGCCGAGGCTTATCACCAGCAGTACCTGGACAAGAACCCTGCCGGGTACTGCGGCATCGGGGGTACGGGGGTCAGCTGCCCGGTGGGCATCGCCCCGGCGGGGGAGTGACCCTCCCGGCCGCTCCCGGGACGCGGTGACGGCACGGCCCCATCCTGCGAAACAGGCCAGGTCCGGGCCGGATGAAGGGTCGGCGAAGCGGCTGCGGGCCGGTGTCGGGTCGTCGGCGGTTTCGGTAGGACACGTGGGTGTACTTCCGCCGCCTGCCGTGCAGTTGGCAGCTGCGGAGTCCGATCGACCCGGAACTGTGCACGTGTTGTGCTCCTGGTCGGGCGAAGCCGGAGAGCCGACGCGGTCTGTCCGAAACGAGCCGCAACCATCCCTCCGTTCCGGACTTTCGGCATGTTTCCGCTTTTCTTGTACACGGGCTTGCTGTACACATCGGATGTCTCCGGCAGATCAACCGCCACGTCCATCGCTGAGAGGCGTCTCGAGCGAGGCGCCTTTCCGGTGTCCCGCGAGGCTGCCCGGATCGCCGAACCTGCCTGTACACCGCCCGCCGGGCAAGGAGAGTCATGACCAACCCGTACGCCCGTCCGGAAGGCAGCAGCGGGTCCTACCCGCCGTCACACGGCCCGCAGACACCGCGCAGTACCTGGAAGAGGAACCTGGCCCTGGCGCTGGGCGTTCCGTTCGCCTGTCTGGTCTCCTTGTCCGCCTGCGGGACACTCATCGGCGCGGTGAGTGATCCCGAGAGTCGGCAAGCGACCGCCCCGCAATCGTCGTCGGTGACCACGACGCCTTCCGCCCACGGGAGTGCCTCTCCCTCGGTCTCCGCGTCCTCGCCGTCCCCCGAGCCGTCGGACGAGAAGAAGCAGCCGACGTCGCACGCCCCGGAGACCCCCGCACCGTCGAAGTCCGCGAAGAAGCGTGAGAGCGGTACGAGCGGCGGATCGCGCGACGGCGAAGGCACCTCTGTGTACTACAGCAGCTGCTCGCAAGCCCGGGCGGCCGGTGCGCTCCCGCTCCACCGCGGTGAGGCCGGCTACGGTTCCCACCTGGACGGTGACGGTGACGGTGTCGCCTGCGAGCCGTCCTACGACGGCAGCAGCGGAACGGCGTCAGGCGCGGGCGGCTCGAGCAGCGGCGGTACGTCGTCCGCTTCGGGTGGTTCGAGCAGCGGCGGTACGTCGTCCACGTCGGGCGGCACGTCGGTCTACTACGAGAACTGCGACGCCGCGCGAGCCGCAGGCGCTGCCCCCGTGCGTCGCGGCGATCCTGGCTACGGTTCCCACCTGGATCGTGACGGCGACGGCGTCGCCTGCGAATCCTGACTCCCACCTCGGCGACGCCGCCGGAGACGGACCGGGGCTCCTGCCGGGAAGCGCGGTGCCCGGGGTCGTCGCGGGCGATCGGACGCTCCCGCCGAGCGCCGAAGCCGAGCCTGCTGTTCGGCGAGGGAAGCAGCCGAGTGCCCGTGCCCTCGGGACGGTCGTGGACATCCGTTTCGGAGGAGGGTCCGGTCCGGCCTCGTTCCGCAGCAAGGGGGGTTCTCCGCAACGCCACCGCGTGAGCCCGCCGTTCACCCGGCCGGTCCTGCCGTGACGCAAAACACCGGGCGTCCTGCGGATCACGCCCGTATGGTTTCCGTATGCAGGTGATCCAGTCGACCAAACTCGCCAACGTCTGCTACGAGATCCGCGGGCCGGTGCTCGAGGAGGCGACGCGGCTGGAGGCGGCCGGTCAGCGGATCCTCAAGCTGAACACCGGCAACCCGGCGGCGTTCGGCTTCGAGTGCCCGCCGGAGATTCTCGAGGACATGCTGCGGAACGTGGGCGACGCCCACGGGTACGGCGACGCCAAGGGCCTGCTGACCGCGCGCCGCGCCGTGATGCAGCACTACCAGACCAAGGGCGTCGAGCTGTCGGTCGACGACGTCTATCTCGGCAACGGTGTCTCCGAGCTGATCCAGATGGCCATGCAGGGCCTGCTGGACGACGGCGACGAGGTCCTCGTGCCCGCGCCGGACTACCCGCTGTGGACGGCTGCGGTCTCGCTCTCGGGTGGCACGGCCGTGCACTACCGGTGCGACGAGCAGGCCGACTGGATGCCGGACCTCGCCGACGTGGAACGGAAGATCACCGACCGCACCAAGGCGCTGGTGATCATCAACCCGAACAACCCGACCGGTGCGGTCTACGACGAGGAGATGCTGCGCGGTCTCACCGACATCGCGCGGCGACACGGCCTGATCGTGTGCAGTGACGAGATCTACGACCGCATCCTCTACGACGGTGCCGTTCACACGCCGACCGCCGTGATCGCGCCCGACCTGCTCACTCTCACCTTCAACGGCCTGTCGAAGAACTACCGTGTGGCGGGCTACCGCAGCGGCTGGCTCGCGGTGTGCGGCCCGAAGGGCCATGCCCAGAGCTACATCGAGGGCCTGTCGATCCTCGCCAACATGCGGCTGTGCGCCAATATGCCGGCGCAGTACGCCGTGGCGACCGCGCTGGGCGGCCGGCAGTCCATCGAGGAACTCGTGCTCCCGGGCGGCCGGATGCTCGAACAGCGCGACGTCGCCTACGACCTGCTGACGCAGATCCCCGGTGTCACCTGCGTCAAGCCGAAGGGCGCGCTGTATCTGTTCCCCCGGCTCGACCCGAAGGTCTACAAGGTCAAGGACGACCGGCAGATGGTGCTGGACCTGCTGCGCTCCGAGCAGATCATGGTGGTCCACGGCACGGGCTTCAACTGGCCGGAGCCCGACCACTTCCGCATCGTGACGCTGCCGCCGGCGCAGGAGCTGGCCGATGCGGTCACCCGTATCGGTACGTTCCTGGACGGCTACGGACAGCCGTGACCTGTGGGACTTCCGTCCCCACTTCTGCGAGAGCAGTCAACTTTGGACTTTGTCCAAGGTAGGATGGCTTCCTGAGTACCTTGCCAGGGGAGCCACCCATGTACGAACCGATCCGCAACAAGTCGGTCCACGCCATGGCCGCGGAGACCGACATGCCTCACCGCTCCCGCGAGGAGGAGCTGGACATCCGGCTCGCAGGGCATCTCACGGCGCTGCTCACCGTGACCGATGAACTCCGCGCCCTCGGCGGGAGTCCTGCGCTCGACGACTCGGCCGAGCGCCTCGCGGGCACGGCGGCGAGGCTGCGGGGCGGGCGCGAGCCGCAGCGTGCCGCTCCCTCCGCCCGGGATGCCGGGCAGGACCGTCTGACCGCCCTGCACCAGCGGGCGCACACCCTCGCCGGCATGGCCCTGGTCATCGCCACCTCCCGGGAGGACGAAGCGGCTGCGGAGCTGGCGGCGGAGTGCCTGGAGCGGCACGCGGAGGTACTGGGCCCGGCCGGTGCGGCCTGAGCGACGAACGCCCCGGAGCCGCGAGTGACGCGCACGGTGAATTCACGGTCCCGGTTCTGGTCTGAGTGATGCTTCGGGCACTCGTGCCGGTCTGCGGCTGCTGTCCGTGCCGTAGGTCGTCAGGCGGTCCGGTTCCGGCGGCCTGCCGGTTCCGCTGTCCGTGACCCGCCCGCGAGCGGGAGTCGATTCCTCCTGCCGAGCGGCCTCGGGGTGATGCCGAGGCGGCCGCTCCGGCGTCATCCGACACGACGCGCACGCTCCTCGTCCCGGCTTGACGTATTCCCGTATGGGAATATGTTGACTGCTATGGCACGAACAGCGACGACGTCGGACGCGTTCAACGCGATCGCTGAGCCGCAGCGCAGGGCCATCCTGGCGCTGCTGCGGGCGGGTGAGCGGCCGGTGAGCGACGTGGCCCAGGAGCTGGGGATGAGCCAGCCGGGGGCGTCCAAGCACCTGAGGGTGCTCAGGGAGGTGGGGCTGGTGCGGGTCCGCGGGGCGGGCAAGCAGCGCCTCTACGGCTTGGACGCACGCGGGTTGCGGCCGGTCCACGAGTGGGTCGGCGGATTCGAGAGGTTCTGGAACGAGAGCTTCGACCGGCTGGACACCTACGTGCAGGACCTCACGCGGACACGGCAGGAGGAATGACCGATGGCAGGGGCGAGGCAGGAAGCGGGGACGGAGCCGGTGACGGCCGGCCGGGAGATCGTGATCTCGCGGGTCGTCGACGCCCCGCGAGAGTTGGTGTTCGAGGCATTCACCGAGGTCCGGCACCTGTCGCGGTGGTGGGGTCCGGAGGGGTTCACCACCACCACGCGGTCCTTCGAGTTCCGCGAGGGCGGGGAGTGGGTCTTCGTGCTGCACGGGCCGGACGGGACCGACTACTCCGAGTGGATCCGCTGGCTGCGGATCGTCCCGCCGGAGCGCATCGCGCTGCTGCATGGTGAGTCCCGCGACGACCCGAACGCCTTCGAGACGGTCCTGACCTTCGCGCCGGACGGCGCGGCGACCCGGATCGTGATGCGCACGGTGTTCCCCACCAAGGAACTGCGCGACCGGGCGGTCGAGAAGTACCACGCGATCGAGGGCGGCCGGCAGACCCTGGGCAGCCTGGCGGCCTACGTCACCGAGATCCTTCGGAAGGGGGCGCAGGGCTGATGGCCGGGAAGGTGTTCTTCAGCGTGTCGATGTCGCTGGACGGGTTCATCGCGCCCGAGTCCCTGGGGGACTTGATGGGGCAGCAGTGGAGGGAACTGCAGCAGTGGATCTTCCCGCAGCGGTTCTTCCGGGAGAACCTGAAGCTGGGCGGGGGCGGCGAGGAGGGGCGCGACAACGACATCGTGCGGGAGACGTTCCAGCGCACCGGCGCGAGCGTCATGGGCAAGCGCATGTTCGACGCCGGCGAGCAGATGTGGCCGGAGGAGGCGCCGTTCCACACGCCGGTCTTCGTCGTGACGCACACCGAGCGTGATCCGTGGGAGCGGCCGGGCGGGACTACGTTCCACTTCGTCAACGACGGCATCGAGACCGCGCTCGACCTCGCCCGCGAGGCCGCCGGCGACCGCGACGTCCGCATCGCGGGCGGGGGCGCGACGATCCTGGAGTACGTGAACGCCGGGCTGGTCGACGAGTTCTCGGTCGCGCTGTCGCCCGTGCTGTTCGGCTCCGGAATCCGCCTGTTCGAGGGCGTGGACGCGTCCAGGGTCGCGCTGGAGCAGGTCCGTTCGGAGCCGTCGTCGCGGGCGACGCACCTGACCTATGCCGTGCACGCACGGTAGCAGCGGCGCGACTCCACGCCTGCGACCTCGGTGTCCACGGCGCCCACGCCTGCCTCTCAGCAGGCCCCGGCGGGCCGCACGCGGACCGACGGCGCAGGGGGCGGCCCCCGGACCGGACGTGGACCGGGGGCCGCCCCCTGCGCGTTGCCGTGATCAGCCCAGGCGCTCGACCAGGGCGTGGTACTCGTCCCACAGCTCCTTCGGGGTGTGCTCGCCGAAGGTGTTGAGGTGTTCGGGCACCAGTGCGGCCTCGTCGCGCCAGACCTTCTTGTCGACGGCCAGCAGGAAGTCCAGGTCCTCGTCGGACAGGTCCAGGCCGTCGCGGTCCAGGGCGTCCTTGGCGGGGAGCACGCCGATCGGCGTCTCGACGCCCTCCGCCTCGCCGTTCAGACGGCCGACGATCCACTTCAGGACGCGGCTGTTCTCTCCGAAGCCGGGCCAGACGATCTTGCCCTCGTCGTTCTTCTTGAACCAGTTGACGTAGTAGATCGCCGGCAGCTTCGACGGGTCCGGTGCCTCGGCGCCCATCCTCACCCAGTGGGCGAAGTAGTCGCCCATGTTGTAGCCGCAGAAGGGCAGCATCGCGAACGGGTCGCGGCGCAGCTCACCGGCCTTGCCCTCGGCGGCGGCCGTCTTCTCGCTGGCGACGTTGGCACCCAGGAAGACGCCGTGCTGCCAGCTGAAGGACTCCGTCACCAGCGGCACGGCCGTCGCCCGCCGGCCGCCGAAGAGGATGGCGGAGATCGGCACGCCCCGCGGGTCCTCCCACTCGGGTGCGATGATCGGGCACTGCCCCGCCGGGGTGGTGAAGCGGGCGTTGGGGTGCGCGGCCGGGGTCCCGGACTCCGGCGTCCAGTCGTTGCCCTTCCAGTCGATGAGGTGGGAGGGGGTCTCCTCCGTCATGCCCTCCCACCAGACGTCGTTGTCGTCGGTGAGGGCGACGTTGGTGAAGACCGAGTTGCCCCAGAGGGTCTTCATGGCGTTCGCGTTGGTGTGCTCGCCGGTGCCCGGGGCGACGCCGAAGAAGCCGGCCTCCGGGTTGATCGCGTAGAGGCGGCCGTCCTCGCCGAAGCGCATCCAGGCGATGTCGTCGCCGATGGTCTCCACCGTCCAGCCGGAGATCGTCGGCTCCAGCATGGCCAGGTTGGTCTTGCCGCAGGCGCTGGGGAACGCCGCCGCGACGTACTTGGACTCGCCGCGCGGCGGGGTCAGCTTGAGGACGAGCATGTGCTCGGCGAGCCAGCCCTCGTCGCGGGCCATCACCGAGGCGATGCGCAGCGCGTAGCACTTCTTGCCCAGCAGGGCGTTGCCGCCGTACCCGGAGCCGTACGACCAGATCTCGCGGTCCTCGGGGAAGTGCGAGATGTACTTGGTGTCGTTGCACGGCCACGGCACGTCCTGCTCGCCCTCGGCGAGCGGGGCGCCCAGGGTGTGCACGGCCTTGACGAAGAAGCCGTCCGAGCCGAGCTCGTCCAGCACCGGCTGCCCCATCCGCGTCATGGTGCGCATGGCGACGGCCACGTAGGCGGAGTCGGTGATCTCCACGCCGAGCGCGGAGAGCGGGGACCCCAGCGGGCCCATGCAGAACGGGACGACGTACATCGTGCGGCCGCGCATCGCACCGCGGAACAGGCCGCCCCTGCCGTTCGCGCCCTGGAAGATCTCCCGCATCTCGGCGGGGTCCTTCCAGTTGTTGGTCGGGCCGGCGTCCTCCTCCTTCGCGGAGCAGATGTAGGTCCGGCCCTCCACGCGGGCCACGTCGCTCGGGTCGGACGCCGCGTAGTAGGAGTTCGGACGCTTGATCGGGTCGAGCTTCTTGAAGGTCCCCTTCTCGACGAGTTCCTCGGCCAGCCGCTCGTACTCGGCCTCGGAACCGTCGCACCACACGACGCGGTCGGGCTCGGTGAGGGAGGCGATCTCGTCGACCCACGCGACGAGTTCCTGGTGGTCGGTCGGAAGGCTGCTGGGAGCCGCAATAGTGCGCGCCACGATCGCTCCAGACGATGTGAGGGATGTTTCGGGTCGCGGACCGACTCCGCGGAGTGTCCGTCTTCCACTGCTGTGCAGATGTGGCCCCTTGGGGGCTTCGACCCGGATGCATTCGTGGCTACGCTCATCCGGTGCCGATTGTGCTCATCTGATCATGGCGCCTCGGGCTTCATGTGTCCAGAGGGGCGCTCAGGTGAGCGGAAGTGACCCTCCCCACTCCTGGTCGCGGCGCGTGGGGAACCCTACGGGCCCGTAGGTAGCCTGACCGTCATGACTGCTGCCCCCACCGACGTCGTGTCCGAACCCGGTGGCGCGTCCGCCGCCGGCAGACCCTCCGAACAGCCGACGGCCGCGGCCGCCGGCGGCCCCCGGCCGGCGCACATCCCGCTCAAGCCGCTGCTCCGCGGCTGGCTGCACGCCGCGATGTTCCCGGCAGTCCTCGTCGCCGGTACTTTCCTCACCGCCCTCGCCGACAGCAGCCGAGGCCGGCTCGCCTGCGCCGTCTACACCCTCACCGCCTGCCTCCTCTTCGGCACCAGCGCGCTCTACCACCGGGGGAACTGGGGGCCGCGGACCACCGCGGTGCTGCGGCGCCTGGACCACGCAAACATCTTCCTGATCATCGCCGGCACCTACACGCCGCTGACGATCCTGCTGCTGGAGGACGGCCGCAGGGATCTGCTGCTCTGGGGCATCTGGATCGCCGCACTGTGCGGCATCGCCTTCCGCGTCTTCTGGGTCGGCGCCCCGCGCTGGCTCTACACGCCCTGCTACCTCGCCATGGGGTGGGCCGCGGTCTTCTTCCTGCCGGACTTCCTCCGCACCGGCGGCATCGCGGTGCTGGTGCTGGTGGTCGTCGGCGGCCTGCTCTACAGCGCGGGCGGCGTGGTCTACGGCATCAAGCGCCCGAACCCCTCGCCCCGCTGGTTCGGCTTCCACGAGGTGTTCCACACGCTCACGCTCGCCGCGTTCGTGGTGCACTACGTGGGCATCTCGCTGGTCGCCTACCAGCACGCCTGAGCGCGGCGGGAGCGCGGCTGGCCTCTCGGAGGGCAGGTTCCGGCGGGCCGGGGCCCTGCGCGCGCCCGCGGTCGATCGCCACCGCACGGTCGTCGGCGCACGACTCGTCCGCTGCGTCGCCGCTGAGGGTTGCGTGGAGTGGACCGGCATGGAGGTCGGCGAGCTGGACTCCGTCCCAGTCGGCCCCGTCCTCATCGGCGGCCACTTGAGTCGTGGAACGACGTCAGGCTCCGACCGTCAGCTCGGCCCAGACCGTCTTGCCGAGAGGGCTGCGCGGTGCGCAGCCCCACCGGTCGGCGAGGAGGTCGACCAGGAACAGGCCTCGGCCCGACTCGTCCTCGCCCGCGGCCTGCGCCGGACGGAGCGGAGGACGCGCCGGGTCGGCGTCGGCCACCTCGACGCGGAGCAGCTCCGCCCCGGGTTCGTACGTCAGTTGCAGCGCGAACTCGTGTCCCGGTACGAGGCCGTGGCGCACCGCGTTGGCGGTGAGCTCGCCGACGACCAGCGAGACGGTGCAGGTGGCGTCGGACTGCGGAGGGTGGCCCCAGTGGTCCATCCGCTTCACCGCCAGGTGGCGGGCGAGCTGGGCGCCGCGGGGCGACGAGGTGAACCGCATCGAGAACGTGTGCCGTTCGGCGCGGGAGTACTTGTTGTCGGCGTCGCTCGGGTCTTCGTCGGGCATGGGGATGGCCTTCAGCACGGTGTCGTCCATTCGTGGGGCGGGTCGATCCGATGCGCGATGCCTCAGCGTGAGCGGATCGCGACATTCCGTGCTCAAGAATCGCTGCGGGGACGTATGCTCGGAAGACGGTCAGTGCTTAACCTTCCGGCTGTAAGGAGTCGAAGTCAGCCCATGGCCAAGGACATCGACCCCACGTCATCGATGGCCGCGCTGTTCGGCAGCCGGGTGCGCAGGCTGCGCACCGCAGCCGGACTCACGCAGGCGGAACTCGGCGCGAGGACCCACGTCGTCGGCACGCGCATCACCCAGGTCGAGCGCTGCTCCGGTGCCAGGCCGACCCAGGAACTCGCCCGCGCGCTGGACGAGGTGCTGGGCGCGGACGAGTTGCTGATCGATCTGTGGCCGTACGTCCACCGGGAGGCGTTCCCCGACTGGTCGCGGCGGTTCATGGAGTACTCGGCACGGGCGGTCGGCATGCGCCAGTACGCCGCCCATGTCGTGCCCGGCCTGCTGCAGACCGAGGACTACGCGCGGGCTCTGCTGAGGGTCTACCCCGAACACGAGGACGAGGCGAAGCTGCAGCAACGCCTGACCGCACGTATGGAACGCCAGCGTCAGTTCGCTGCCGGGGGCCGGACCGAGCTGTGGGTCGTTCTCGACGAAGCGGTGCTGCTGCGCCCGGTGGGCGGGCAGGCCGTGATGCGCGCACAGTTGAGACGGCTGGTGGAGGCGGTCCGGGAGGGGCGGCTGACGCTGCAGGTGCTTCCGTTCGAGCAGGGCGAGCACGGTTCCCTCGGCGGCTCCCTCACTCTGCTGACGATGCCCGACGCGACGGAGGTCGCCTACAAGGAGGGCTCCGAGTACGGGTTCCTGCTCGAAGAACCGCCGGAGGTGAGGCGGCACACGCTCATCTACGATCGACTCCGGGCAACGGCCCTGCCTCCGGACATGTCGCTGGAGGCCATCCGGTCCACCTTGGAGGGGAAGTACCGTGGAGCGAGTGTCCCGTCCCGCGCTGCTCGACGCCGCTTGGCGCAGGAGCAGCTACAGCAATCAGGCCGGCGGCGACTGCGTGGAGGTGGCGGACGGGTTGCCCGGCGTGGTCCCCGTGCGTGACAGCAAGCGACCCCGCGGTCCCGTACTGGTTCTGCCGGCCGCGTCCTGGTCGGCGTTCGTGGGTGAACTCAGGACCACGCGCTGAGGAGTGTCCGCACCGTGGGAGGCCGACGGCGGTCGGCCTCCCACAGCGCTCCGGTGCGGGGGAGAGTCGGGCCGTTCCACCGGCCGGTGCTCGCCGGCGTCAGAAGAAGGTGCGGATGTAGTCCGTGACCGTGCCGTCGGCCGTGACGAGCGGGATGAGCTGCCACTTGTCGAAGATCGTGCAGGGGTGCGACATGCCCAGCCCCACCCAGTCGCCGACCTCCAGCCCTTCCGCCTCCGGCGACGTGGCGAGCCAGAGGTGCTGGTCTGACAGCTTGACGACCTCGATGCCCGCGGCGGGCCGCACGCTGCCGTCCCGTGCGGAGCGCACCGAGCGGGCCACCGGCAGGTGCAGGTCGTGGGCCGCGTCCCGCTTGCCGGCGTTCACGAAGGCCTGCTCGGCGTTCGGCCGGGAGACCACCTGCGTCCACAGCGTGAACGCCGCCCGCAGCCCGTCCTCCTCCGGCATCCGGTTGAACGGTGTCAGGTCCCGGTACTGCCGGTCGTCGTGGGAGATGTAGGCCCCCGACCGCAGCAACCGCAGCACCGGCCGGGAGAGTTCCGGGAGCTCCGCGAACACGTCCGCGACCGCGTCGAACCAGGCGCTGCCGCCCGCGCTGACCACGATCTCCTCGACGTCCCCGCCGAAGTGCCCGGCCTCGTCGAGTGCCTGTGCGAGGCCCGTGAGCCGCCGCAGCCAGGCCCGTACGCGTTCGCCGTCGGCCTGTTGCACCTCGCCCTCGTACCCGGCGACGCCGACCAGGCGCAGCCGTTCGGTCGCCGCGACCGCCCCGGCCAGGCGCAGGCACTCCTCCTCGGTGCGGAGGCCGGTGCGTGCGCTGTCGCCGGTGGCGAGTTCGAGGACGACGTCCACCGGCCGTGCGGCGCCGGCCTCGGCGAGGGCCGCTTCCATGAGTTCCACGCCGCGCGCGGAGTCCACGTAGCACAGGAAACGGAACTCCGGGTCCGCGTCGAGCTCGGCGGCCAGCCAGCGCAGCGCTGCCGTGTCGACGAGTTGGTTGGCGAGGAACACGCGCTGCACGCCGTGGGCGCGGCACACCCGTGCCTGGTGCGGCACCGCCACCGTGATGCCCCACGCCCCGTGGTCGAGCTGCTGCTGGAACAGGCGCGGTGCCATCGAGGTCTTGCCGTGCGGAGCGAGGGCGAGGCCGTGCCGCTCGGCGAACGAGGCCAACTGCCGTACGTTGTGCGTGATGTCCTCGGCGGAGAGCGCCAGTACGGGGGTGAGGAAGCCGCCGGTGAAGAGGTTGCGGCGCTCGGCCGCGAGTTCGGCCACGGTCAGCCCGGCCGCGTCGGGAGGCAGGCCCTTGAAGCGGTGGTCGACGATTTCGCCGCCCAGTGCGGCGAGGGCGGCGGGGGTCGCGGAGGGGATGGACAAGGCGGTGGCTCCGTGGTGCTGGGGACGTCCCGTGGTGCGACATCGTGTGTGTCGTTCGTTTCACGAGCCGCCCGCGGTTGTCCAGCATCTTCGGCGGCGGACGGCCCGCGTCGCCGCACGCCGCCCCCGGGCGGGGCCCCGGATCGGGGACGCCCTCTTGTGGTGAGCATGGCAACACCGAAGAATGCGGGGATCCGCAATGCTCCTTCGGTACGGAGAGGAACCCCCACATGACCAGACCTCTCGTCGGCGCCCTGGCCGCCGCCCTCTTCGGTGCGGCCGCCGTCACCGGCCTCACCGCGGCGCCCGCACTGGCCGACGCCCCGGACACCCACGCCTTCGGCAAGTCGGTGTCCGCGTCCACCCCCGCCCCCGCGAAGAAGAAGCACCCCTCGCCCACGGCGACGCCCGACTTCGCGGGCACCGTCGCGCTGAGCAACTGCTCCGGCTCCGTCGTGCGCGCCCCCCAGTCGCAGCCGACCGACCCCGCCCTGGTGCTCTCCAACGGCCACTGCCTCCAGACCGGCATGCCGGACCCGGGCGAGGTCGTCGTCGACCAGCCGTCCAACCGCAGCTTCACCCTGCTGGACGCGAACGCGAACGACGTGGCCACACTGCATGCCAGCGAGATGCAGTACGCGACCATGACCGACACCGACATCTCGGTCTACCAGCTCGACTCCACCTACCAGGAGATCGAGTCGCAGTACGGGATCCAGGCGCTGGACCTCTCCCCGAACCACCCCACCGCGGGGACCGACATCACCGTCGTCTCCGGCTACTGGAAGAACACCTACAGCTGCAGCATCGACGACTTCGTGTACGAACTCCACGAGGCCGGCTGGGTGTTCAAGGACTCCATCCGCTACACCCCCGAGTGCGAGACCATCGGCGGCACCTCGGGCTCGCCGATCGTGAACGACGCCACCGGTGAGGTCGTCGGTGTCAACAACACCGGCAACAACGACGGCCGGACCTGCACCCTGAACAACCCGTGCGAGGTCGACGAGAACGGCAACGTCACCGTCCGCGAGGGCATCAACTACGGCCAGCAGACCTACCTGATCACCGAGTGCCTCGGCGCCGGCAACCAGATAGACCTGGACCTGGCGGGCTGCGAGCTGCCCAGGCCGTAGCACCGCCGCCGCACCATGTGTGCCGCAGGCAGAGGGTCCGCGCCCGTCGCGTGACGACGGGCGCGGACCTCTTGTGCCGATCGGCCCCGGCCTGTTTCATGCGCCCACACCCCTGGGGACGAACGTGGAGGGCGCACATGACCTCGGAAGAGAGTCGGACCACCGGGCACGGCGTCGCGAAGGACGTCCCGGAACGCAGAACCAACTGGCGCCACGTCGGGCCGGGCATCGTGGTCGCCGCCACCGGTGTCGGCGCGGGCGACCTGATCTCCACCCTGCTGGCCGGAAGCACGTTCGGCTACACCCTGCTGTGGGCCGCCGTCGTCGGCTGCATCGTCAAGATCGCACTGGCCGAGGCGGTCGGCCGCTGGCACCTGGCCACCGGCCGCACCCTCTTCGACGGCTGGCGCTCCCTCGGCCCCTGGACCACGGTCTACTTCGCCGTCTACGTGGTGGTGTGGGGCTTCGTCTACGGCGCCACGGCCATGACCACCAGCGGTCTCCCGCTCCAGGCGCTGTTCCCCGACGGACCCGGGCTGAAGTTCTGGGCGATCGCGACCGGTCTGCTCGGCCTCGTCGTGGTGTGGTTCAACCGCTACGCCGTCGTCGAGAAGATCATGATGGCCTTCGTCGGCCTGATGTTCGTCGTCGTGGTGTACCTGGCGATCCGGGTCTCGCCGGACGTCCCGGCGGCACTCGGAGGACTGGTGCCGACCCTGCCGGAAGGCTCCGTCCTCTACACCCTGGGCCTGGTCGGCGGCGTGGGCGGCACCATCACCATGGCCGCGTACGGCTACTGGGTGAACGCCAAGGGCTGGACCGACTCCGGCTGGATGCGGATGATGCGGTTCGACAACCGCGTCGCCTACCTCACCACCGGCATCTTCGTCGTCGCGATGCTCGTCGTCGGCGCGGAACTGCTGCACGCCGCGAACATCGCCCTCGCCGACGACAGCCAGGGCCTGCTCGACCTCGGCGACGTGCTGGAGCAGCGGTTCGGCTCCGTCACGGCCGTGCTCTTCCTCGTCGGCTTCTTCGCCGCCTCCTTCTCCTCCCTCGTCGGTGTCTGGCACGGCGTGAGCCTGCTGTTCGCCGACTTCGTGGAGCGGGTGAGGGCGGCCCGGACGCAGGGCGGCGAGCAGGCCGAGGAGAGCGCGGAGCAGGTCTCGCGCGGCGCGCGCGAGCGGTCCGTCCCGTTCCGCGCCTACATGCTCTGGCTGACGTTCCCGCCGATGACCCTGCTCTGGCTGGACCAGCCCTTCGGACTGGCCATCGCCTACGGCGTGCTGGGCGCCTTCTTCCTGCCCTTCCTCGCCGCCACCCTGCTGTGGCTGCTCAACTCGCGCCGCGTCCCGGAGGTGTGGCGCAACGGCATCGTCAGCAACGGGATGCTCGTGGTGGCCGGGCTGCTGTTCTTCGTGCTCTGCGTGGAGAAGATCCGCTCGCTGCTGTAGGCGCAACGGGCCGCCGGACGCGGAGAGCCGTGCGGCGGCCCGAAGGGCCGGCACCGCGTGCGCCGTGGACCGTCAGGCCGCGGCCAAAGCGATCAGCAGCGGCGGAAGGATCGTGAACACGGCCAGGCCGGCCAGCAGCAGCCCGTTCACGTACACCGGGCCCCAACGCCCCGGACCGGCGATCGTCGCGCGCCGCTCCGGGGCCCGCGGGTCGTACCGCACCTCGACCGGGACGCCCTCGGCGAGGCCCGCGACGCCCGCCCTGTCCTCGAACACGACCTCGGTGCCGTCGGCCGTCCGGAAGCGGAACGCGAACAGGGCCCGGTGGCCGCGGCCGGGCGGCCCGGCCCGCCGCTCCACGCTGCGTTGCGTGCACACGCCCTCGGCGCGGGCGCCGCCCCGCACCAGGCGCAGCACCGTCAGTAGGCGTGCCGCGACCCGCACGGCCACGGCGGCGAGGACCAGCCACAGGACACCGAGCAGAATCACCATGGGGGACGCGTGCTCCTTTCGCTGCGCTTTCCGGTACGCGTGCGTGCGGGACCGTCGCTAATCGACCGTCACGCTGTCGATGATGCGCCGCAGATCCGCGGCCGGGAGAGAGTCCTCGACCGTGTCGATGCGTACCGCGAAACCCTCACCCTGCGAGTCCACGCCGCCGAGGATGACGCCCTCCACCGGGGTACCCGCCTCCGGCGCGTGGTTCCTGCCGGTCGACTCCGTCGTGAAGTCGATCCGGCGCATGACGCTGACCTCCTCCGGGCCGTGGACGGTGATGTCCCGGGACTCACCGCGCTTCCCGCCGAGTTCGACGCCCGCGGCGATCCAGGAGGCGGCGTCCGCCGGATCCTGGATGTTGGTCGCGTAGCCGCTGAGCACGGTGATCGCCCCCGTCCGCACGCCGTCCTCCACCCGCCGGGCACCGGCGTCCACGTGGCGGCCGAAGGACGTCGGGGGCCGCTGCGCGAAGCCGGCGTCGCGGGGGAAGGCGACGGAGACGTGGGAGGTCCGCAGCGTGCCCCAGCCCTCCGGGGTGGAGCCGGCGCCGTCCCCGCCGCAGGCGGTGAGCAGGGCGGTGCAGGCGAGAAGGGCTGTCGTGGCGGCGGTGCGACGGTGGTGCGTCATCGGTACTCCCTCTCCCGGCCCTCCGAACGGCCCGGTCACGCTGCGCAGTAGCTGTAGGGTACGTAGGACCGCTTCCCGTGGTCCGGCGCTCCCAGGAACTCCGCCTCCCGGATGTTCTGGTCCTTCCGCTCGAAGGACACGTTGAACCCGAGGCCGATGCCCAGAGAGAGTTCCGCGCCGAACTCCTGCGCGTCGGTGACGGCGTCGTAGCTCAACCTGCTGGACCTGCCCTCCTCGAACATGAGCCGGTCGAACGCGCTGTCCCCTCCGGGCCTCTCGGTCGGCGCGTCGTGTGCGATGAGGTACTCGAAGGGCGTGGTGTTGTCACCGGACCCGTCCAGCCAGTCCTCGGCGATCCGCCGGTTCTGCTCGGTCTCCGGGTCGTCGTCCTTGCCGAAGTAGAGGGTGTTCGTCCGGACCGTGATGTCGGAGGCGCCGGAGGGGTTCGTGACGCTGCCGCTGTTGTCCCCGTCCCCCACCGAGGCTTCCTCCGAACGGGACCCGGTCTCCGTCGTCTGCGTCATGTCGATGCGGACGAGCGCGCCGGTCTCCTGGTCGCGGGTGACGGTGACGGAGCCGCTGCGGCTCACCTCCCCGGAGGTGCCGCGGCCGGCGCCTCCGGCTTCCACTCCGGCACCCAGCTCACCCGTGAAGGACACGGAGTAGGTGTAGGACTCGTTGCCGGACCGGTTGTCCTCGGCCCGGATCACCTTCGGCTCGATGGACACCGAGCCGCCCAACTTGCCCGAGAGCCACTCCTCGTCGCCCGCCGTCACGTCGATGCCGGCGGAACCCGTGCCGTAGACGCTCCCGGAGCCGTAGCTGATGTGCTGGTCACCGAGCTTCTCGGTGACCTCCTCGTGCTTCTCCGCCCACTGGTTGGCGGCGTACCAGTTGCCGCCGCCCATCCCGGCGCCGCCGTACTTCATCGAGGTCTCCCAGACCTTCATCTCCTCGATGTCGTCGCGGAACTGCGCGGCCTCCTCCTCGCTGCCGAACACCCAGGTGTCGCCGTTGGTGACCTTCACGCCGCCGCCCAGGGAGACCTCGCCCTCCCCCCAGTCGCCGAGCCGGAACTTCCCCGCGGTGGCCTCCGCGCCGACGGAGGCGGAGTCGGTGAACGTCAGGTAGACCAGCTTGTCGTCCTCGTCGACGGTACCGTCGCCGTTCTCGTCCCGGTTGGACTGCTTCACCTGCTCCCGGAAGCCGTACTCGTTCCCGAGGGTGAAGAAGGCGACCTTCACCTCGCTGCCGGCCCGGTCCGAGACGGTCGACACGCTGCACAGCGCAGGTTCGTAGAAGGCGTCCGTCCGCGGCGCGTCCTCGGTACCGCCGCTGTCGCAGCTGCCGCCGGACGTCAGCTTCGCGACCTCGCAGCGGATCGCGGTGCCGATGCGGCCGCCGAGCTGCGTGCCCGCGACCCCCGCCACCAGAGCCGTCACCACGACGATCACCCCGAGGTACTCACTGGCGGTGGCCCCCCGGTCCCCGTGGAAACGCGCCCCGCCGGCCGGCACGCCGAACGGAGGGGAGTCCCCGTCCGATTCCCGCACCCGGTCGAGAGCGAGTGCCACGGCCGCTCCCGCGCCGAAGCACGCGAGGGGCATCCCGACGCCCTCCGCGGTGACCGTGCCCCAGGTCGTCGCCAGGCCGACGCCCAGACTGGCGACGGGCACGGTCAGGCAGGCGAAGAGGTGCCGCGCCGTGGAACGGCGGCCCGGCGGCCGGTGCAGACGGGCTGCCACCAGCACCGCGGCGGTGAATGCCAGCAGCATCGGCAGATGCAGCAGGAGCAGACGCCAGCCGAACGATTCCAGGCGGTCGACGGAGGCGAGGGGCGCGAACAGGCCCGTCGTGAAGGCCCATCCGATCCCGTGCAGCACGACGAGGGCAACGGCCCAGCACCTCACCAACTGCAGGAACGACGCGTGCTCCGGACCGCGCCCGCGGTCCCCCGTGTGACCCGGACGCTTCCTCGGCACGGCCATCCCCGTCATCGTCTCCGTCTCCCGCCCGGTCTCGTCCGCCCGGCATGGACTGCCCGACCGCGGCGCCACGAGGGCGCCGCGCTGGATTCACGACAGTAGGCAGCCCGGACCCGCCCGGCTTGGGCCCACGGACCCAGAATCGGGCCCACTCCTCCCGGATTCGCCCGCCCAGTACGGCGGTTCGTGGCGATCGCGGCTGTTCACCGGAGGGGCAATCGCCGTTAGAGTGCTGCGCAGAGTGGCCGTGACCTCGGGACGATGCGGACCACAGCACGAGACAGCGGATCACTCGTGAACGGGGACCCGATTTGCCGACCGCGCTTGCAGTGCCGAGCCCTGACTTCGTGCTGGCGCCGCACGAGACCCGGCTGCCGCCGGTGCACCTGCCCGCCCCGCCCGGCGGGCGGTCGCTCGACGCGATGCTGGCCGCCGTGCAGCTCCTCCTCGAACAGCACGACCACGTGGTGTTCCTGCACTCCTCCTCCACCGACGCCGGAATCCCGCAGCGCCTGCGCACGGTCCGCTCCGTGCTGGAGACCGACCGCATCGCCGTGCTGCGCACCGAACTGCCCCCGCTCGCGACGGGTGTGCTGGCGCACCAGCTGCGGCAGCTGTCGGTGTACGACTTCGGGCCCGGGGTGCTGGCGTCCGCGGCGCTGCTGCTGCCCCACTACATCTACGCGGGGGCGCTGCTCGACTCGGTGGCCAAGCTCGACCGGGTGGCGGTGAGCCTGAGGTCCCACGCCCGGTCGTGGGTGCCCGGGGCCCAGTTCGGCGTGCTGGCGAACCCGGTGCCGCGGCTCGTCGACATCGACGACCGGGCGAGCCTGCCCGGCCCCTCCTACCCCACGCACATGGTCCTCGCCGGAGACCGCATCAGCTCCGACTGGGTGCGCCGGGGCCCGGCGTCGCAGTGGCCCGTGCAGGCGCTGGAGGAACGCCGGCTGCCGGAGGAATCCCCGCTGTGGTGGGGGACGTCGAAGCTCGTGGAGTTCGCGGCGGCCATCCCGGACGTGGGCACCCTGTGCCAGCTCGTGAACTCGGTGCAGCGGCAGCGCTGTCCCTGGTGCGCGCTCGAACTCATTGGTGAGCGTTGCGTGTTCTGCGACGCCCCGGTCCTCCCGCACGGGAACCCGACGTCCCGTCCCGGCGTCGCCCGACGGGACGGAACCCCGCCCGGGGCGGGTCAGCGGTGAGCCCACCGCACCGCGCCCGGCGCGAACCCGCCCGCCGCCTGCCGTCGCGACCGCGCGGGAGCACCACGTACGACCACGTCACCGACCGCCGACGGGAGAGTCTGCGCTCATGAATTCACGGCAACGCCGCGGTGTGATCCTGCTGCTGGTCTCCACGCTCCTCGCGTTCGCCGCGTTCGCGGGAGTCGTCTCGGTGATCAGCGACGTCCGGTCCAAGGTCGGCCCCGAGACCACGGCCTACGAGCTGACGTCCGACGTGGAGCCGTACACCGAGCTGCGCAAGGACCAGTTCCGGAGAATATCCATGCCCGAACGCTGGCTGCCCCGGACGGCGGTGACGGACCTCGGGGAGGTCCGGGGGAAGATCGCCACCAACCGGCTGCGCACCGGTTCGCTGCTGCAGACCGACATGCTCACCGACCGTCCGGACCTGGAACCCGGACAGCAGGAGATCGCCATCATGATCGACGCCGCGACAGGGGTGGCGGGGAAGATCACGCCGGGGGCCACCGTGAACGTCTACGCCACGTTCGACGGCACCGAGCAGGACGCCACCTCGACCTCGCGCCTCCTCATCGACAACGCCCGGGTGATCGACGTCGGCGAGATCACCGCGCTCCAGCCGGACCGCGACGACAGCAGCCCGGCGGGCAACGAGGCCGTGCCGATCACCTTCGCGCTGAAGACGGAGGACGCCCAACGCCTGGCCTACGCCGAGTCCTTCGCCACCCACGTACGGCTCGCCCTGGTCGCGCCGGGGAGTGACACCACCGTTCGACCGGAGGACCGCACGTACACGCTGGCCGGGGACAAGTGAGGTAGGCGGATGGTCGTCAGAATCCTTCCGGCCGTGGGCGACGCCGACGCGGCCCGCTCGGTCTCGACACTTCTCGGTCAACTGCCCGACGCCGAACCGGCCCAGCCGGTCGGACACTCCACCCAGCTCCTGGACACCCTCGCCCAACTGGCCGGCGAGTCGGTCGACGACCTGCCCGAGGTCGTCCTCGTCCACGAGCGGATCGGCCCCGCACCCGCGCTGGAACTCGTCCGGGACGTGGGCCTGCGCTTCCCCGCCGTCGCCGTGGTGCTGATGACCTCCGACAGCAGCCCGGCCCTGTTCTCCGCCGCCATGGACGCCGGGGCACGCGGCCTGGTCGCGCTGCCCCTCTCCTACGAGGAGGTCGCCACCCGAGTCCAGGCCGCCTCCGAGTGGGCCACCGGCGTGCGGCGGCACCTCGGCGGCACCGACACCACCTCCGGTCCCGGCGGCACCGTGGTGACCGTGGCCGGAGCCAAGGGAGGCGTCGGAGCCACCCTCATCGCGGTCCAACTGGCCCTGGCCGCACAGGCGGCAGGCAACACGACCGCCCTGTGCGACATGGACCTGCTCAGCGGCGACGTCGCGTCCTACCTGGACGTGCAGTACCGCAGGTCCGTCGTCGACCTCGCAGGCATACGCGACATCTCGCCACGCGTCCTCCAGGACGCCGTGTTCACCCACGACAGCGGCCTCGGACTGCTCCTCGCCCCCGCCGAGGGGGAGCGGGGGGAGGAACTCGACGACACCGCCGCCCGCCAGATCGTGGGCGCCCTCCGCGCCCGCTACGACACCGTCGTCATCGACTGCGGGGCGCAGCTCAGCAGCGTCGGAGCCACGGCCATCGAAATGGCGGACACCGCCCTCCTCGTCGTCACCCCCGACGTCGTCGCGGTGCGGGCCGCCAAGCGGACCTCCCGGATGTGGGACCGCCTCCAGGCCCGCAAGACGGAGGAGATCGTCACCGTCGTCAACCGCTCCGTCCGCAGCACGGAGATCCAGCCGCCGCTCGTCGAGCGCATCGTCGGCACCCGCCTCGCCCGCACCGCGGTGCCCGCCGGGTTCAAGGAACTCCAGCCCGCCGTGGACGCCGGCCGCTTGCAGGACCTCGACGGCCGCGGCCCGGTCCGGCAGGCGCTGTGGGCCCTCGCCGCCGAACTGGGCCTGGCCGGGACCGGCGCCGATCAGCCGCCCGGACGGCGCGGCAAGGGCCGGAGCGACCGCGGCTCCCTCGTGCCGCGCCGCCGGGGCGAGGCATGAGGCCGAAGCCCGCGCGACCCCGCGCGGCGGGACGGGACTCCGGGCAGGTGTCCGTGGAGTTCCTCGGCACCCTCCCGTGGGTGCTGGTGGCCCTGGTGGTGGTCTGGCAGTTCGTGCTCGTCGGCTACACCTTCACGCTCGCCGGGCACGCCGCGTCCGAAGCCGCCCGCGCGGCGGCGGTCACCGAACCCTGGGGCCGCGCCGCGGCCTGCACCGCCGCGGCCGAGGAGGACCTGCCCGACGCCTGGGAGTCCGCCGCCACCGCCCGTTGCGACGCGGGAGCCCCGGCCGGCGTCGTCACCGCCTCCGTCCGCCTGAAGGTGCCCGTGCTGTTCCCCGGGTTCGCCGCCTTCCCGTTCAGCGTCACCGGCGAAGCCGGCGCCGCCTCGGAGGACTGAGCCATGACGCACCCGCACTCCCGCCGGTTCCGCGACCAACGCGGCCAGGCCTCCATCGAGTTCCTGGGGTTCCTCCCGATACTGCTGGCGCTGGCGCTCGCCTCGGTCCAGCTCGGCCTGGCCGTCTACGCCTCGCTCCAGGCCGGAACGGCCGCCCGCGCCGCGGCCCGCACCGCCTCGCACTCGGCCCCGCGGATCGGGTACGACCGGGCGGGCCGCGCGGCGATGAGCGACTGGCTCGCCGACGACACCACCTTCACCCGCAGCGCCGCGGGCGACGGCGTCACCGTGACCGCCCGGGTGACGATCCCCTCCGTCGTCCCCGGCGTCGACTTCGGCCACGCCGAGAAGTCCTCCACCATGCCGCGCGACTGACCGCAGCACGGCGTCCGCAGCCGCGCGACCGCCACCGACCGAGCAGAGGAGTCACGGAATGGGCCTGAGAGCGCGCGTCAACGCTCCCGAGGCTGGCCAGGGGCACGAGGAGAGCCACCTTGTCGCGGTCTACCGTGCCAAGCTGCTGGAGGAGATCGACCTCGCGGAGATGTCCTCCCTCGCCGCGGCCGACCGCCGCGCCCGTCTGGAGAGGGTCCTGGGCCACATCATCAGCCGCGAGGGGCCCGTACTGTCCACGCACGAGCGCGCGCTGCTCATCCGCCGGGTCGTCGACGAGGCCCTCGGGCTGGGCATCCTGGAACCGCTCCTGGAGGACGCCTCCATCACCGAGATCATGGTGAACGGCCCCGAGCGGATCTACGTCGAACGCGGCGGCCGGGTGGAGCAGCTCCCGCTGCGCTTCGCCTCGCACGAGCAGCTCATGCAGACCATCGAGCGGATCGTCTCCACGGTGAATCGCCGGGTGGACGAGTCGAACCCGATGGTCGACGCCCGCCTTCCCTCCGGCGAGCGCGTCAACGTCATCATCCCGCCGCTGTCCCTGACCGGTGCCACCCTCACCATCCGGCGCTTCCCGCGCGCCTTCACCCTCCCCGAGCTCGTCGAACTCGGCTCGATGGACGAGCAGATGGTGACGCTCCTCGCCGGCATGGTCCGCGCCAAGATGAACGTGATCGTCTCCGGCGGCACCGGCTCCGGCAAGACGACGCTCCTCAACGCGCTGTCGGCGCTCATCCCCGACGGCGAGCGCATCATCACCGTCGAGGACGCCGCCGAACTCCAACTGCAGCAGTCCCACGTCATCCGGCTGGAGACCCGCCCGCCGAACGTCGAGGGCAAGGGGCAGATCACCATCCGCGACCTGGTCCGCAACTCCCTGCGGATGCGGCCCGACCGCATCGTCGTCGGCGAGGTCCGCGGCGGGGAGACCCTCGACATGCTGCAGGCCATGTCCACGGGGCACGACGGCTCCCTGGCGACCGTGCACGCGAACAGCGCCGAGGACGCCATGCTCCGCCTCCAGACACTCGCGTCGATGTCGGAGGTGAAGATCCCCTTCGAGGCGCTGCGGGACCAGATCAACAGCGCGGTGGACTGCGTCGTCCAGCTGTCCCGGGCCGCCGACGGCAGCCGCAAGATCAGCGAGATCGCCATGCTCGCCGGACGCGGCCGGCAGACGTACGAGATCGCGTCCGTCTGCCGGTTCGAGGCCGAACCCATGGGTGCCGACCGCCGCGTGCGGGGACGGTTCCGCTACTTTCCGATGCCCCGCCACATCGGCGACCGGCTCACCCTCGCGGGCGAGGGCGTGCCACCCGCCTTCGGGGTCGCCGATGCGCCCGACCAACTCGCCGTCCGAGAGGCCAGGTAGACACGATGACGCTCTCGCTGCCCACGATCGGCGCGGCGCTGCTGTGCGGCGTGTGCGCGGTGGTGGGAGTCCACTTCTTCACCTCCGGGCGGTCGCAGCAGCAGGACCTCGTCGCCCGCATGTCGGACACCGGACCCGTCGCACGCGAGGGAGGCCGGCGCTTCCACGGCGTGGACCGCCGCGTTCGCGGCACCCGGGCGGGCCGAAAAATCGACATGCGGCTCGCGGCCACCGGACTCGACCTCTCGGTGGGGGAGTTCGTCACCTACCTGGTCGCGCTCGTCGCCGCGCTGTGGCTCATGGGGGCCTGGCTCTTCGCGCCCTTCTTCGGGCCCCTCGTCGGACTGTGCGGATTCTGGGGCGCCTTCGCCTTCCTCAACTGGCAGCGCGGCAAGCGCAACGAGAAGTTCGTCAACCAGCTGCCGGAACTCTCGCGCATCCTGGCCAACGCGACCCGTGCGGGACTGGCGCTGCGCACCGCCATCGGGATGGCGGCGGACGAACTGGAGGCTCCCGCGGGTGACGAACTGGCCCGCGTCGCGGACAAGCTGGCAGTCGGGCACTCCGTCGAGGACGCACTCGGCGAACTCACCGAACGCCTGCCCTCCCGGGAACTGGTCGTCCTCGTGACCACGCTGATCCTCTCGCACCGCGCGGGCGGCACCGTCGTGGAGTCGCTGCGGAACCTCACGCGCACCCTCGACGAACGGAAGGAGACCCGCCGCGAGGTCCGAACCCAGCTCTCGCAGGTCACCATGACCGCGTTCGCCGTGCCCGTCCTCGGACTGGGGGCGCTGCTGCTGATGAACCAGGTCATGCCCGGTGCACTGGAGAGGATGACCTCGCACGTCCTGGGCCAGACATCCGTGCTGGTGGCGTTCGGGCTGTACGGCCTGGGCTTCTTCCTGATCCGCCGACTGTCCAAGATCGACGTCTGAGAGGGGGCCACGCATGGGACTGCTGCTCGCCGCCGTCATGGGCCTGAGCGTCCTCGGCATCTTCCGCGGCATCAGCCAGTATCGGGAGGAGGCCAGGCTCCCCGACGACCTGGCGCTCGCCCTGGAGGTGGGCGCGACCCGCACCTCCGCCGCCGGCTCCTTGATCGACCGCCTCGGGATGCGGTTCGCGCCGCTCGTGCTGCGGATGATGGGGCCCCGCCGGGTGGACAGGGTGCGGCGCCGACTCGATCTCGCCGGAAACCCGGGCGGCCTCACCGTGGACCGCTACGCCGCCCGCCGTGCGGTCTACGGCATCCTCGGGGCGACCGGCGCACTGGTGATGGTGGACAAGGGCAACCCGTTCGTCGCCGTCGTCCTCGTCGCCTTCGGCATCTGGTGGATCGACGTCGGCATCGCCGCCTCCGTCCGGCAGCGCAAGGACGTCATCGACCGCACGCTGCCGGACTTCCTCGACGTGCTGGCCGTCGTCGTCAGTGCCGGGCTCGGATTCCGGCAGGCCCTCGACCGGGTCGCCGAGCGGTACCAGGGCCCGTGGGCCGACGAACTGCGCATCACCCTGCGCCAGATGGACATGGGTGTCAGCCGCCGTGAGGCCTTCGCCGACCTGCGGCGGCGCAACGACTCCGAGCAGGTCGCCATGTTCGTCACCGCGCTCCAGCAGGGCGAGGAACTCGGCGCCCCCATCGTGGACACCCTGATCCAGATCGCCACCGACATGCGCCGTACCGACGCCCAGAACGCGCGGCGCCGCGCGGCACGGGCCGTCCCGAAGGCCACCGCCGTCATCACGACCCTCATGGTGCCCGCGACCATGATCCTCCTCGTCGCGGGCTTCGTCTTCGGATCGGGCGCCGACTTCGGGGCAGTGGTGGGGGACTGAGCCATGACGGGGACACCGCCGACCGGAAGAGGTGACCGACGATGCTGCGCCGCCTGACGCGCCCGGCCCTGCACGGCGGGCCGGAGACGAACCTGCACGCGCCGCCCCGTCCCGGCCGGCAGCCCTCGCTCCACCTGCAGGTCAACGCCCTGCAGGCGCTCTGCCGGCAGGTGTTCGGGTTCCGCCTCGCGATGATCGCGCTCGCCAGTCCGTTCGCCATCTACGGCGCCCGCCCCGGGCTGCCCCGGTGGCTGGTGTGCGGGGCGGTCGTGGTGACCTTCATGGCCTCCTACGTGCTGTTCCGCGACTGGGAACGCTTCGGGCCGCTGCTGCTGCGCTACCGGACGCTGCTGGTGGCGGACATGCTGCTGAGCGGTCTGCTGCTGGTCACCGCCACCACGGAGTCGCCGCTCGCCTACGTCAGCGTGTGCGGGCCGCTGCTGGCCGGTCTCGCCTACGGCTGGCGGAGCGCCGCCGGATTCGCCCTGGTCCAGTCGTTCATTCTCGTCGCCGCCTACGCCGCCGAACCGGGTCACCCCGACGGATCCACCGGCGTGCTGCTGCTGCCCGGCTTCTGCGTGATCGCTGGAGCGATCGGCGTCAGCCTGCGGAACCTGATGCTGCGCTTCGGCGTCGCGGGCGAGGCCCTCACCGAGGCCCGCTCCCGCCTCGCGGTGCGGGACGCCGTGGAGAACGAACGAGCGCGCCTGGCGCGGGACATGCACGATTCGCTCGCCAAGACGCTGCACGGCGTGGCACTGGCCGCCGACGGACTGGCGGAGTCCGCCGATCGCCTCGACCCCTTCGAGGTGAGACAGCAGGCCGAGCTCGTGTCCCGCTCGGCCCGCCGTGCGGCGGCGGAGTCGCGGGAACTCCTCACCGATCTGCGGCAGGAGGCGGGACTGGGCGCCACCACCGACATCGCCGGGGAACTCGCCGCCCGCGTACGGGACGTCGCGCGCCGCACGAAGATGGAGACCTCCTACCGGACGTACGGGGCGATGCCGCTGCCCCCGGTTCCGCAGGCACTCGCCCGCCAGTTGACGGCCATCGCCGCCGAGGCCATGGAGAACGCCCATCGCCATGCGGAGTGCACCCGGTTGACCGTCACGGCCTCCGTCACCCGGCAGAACCTCCGCATCTCGGTCATCGACGACGGGGCGGGACTTCCCACCGACCTCACGCTCGACGAGGCACGGAAGGCAGGGCACTTCGGACTCGTCGGCATGATCGAACGCGCCGCCGGTATCGGCGCCCGGATCCGTATCGGCCGCGGACGGGCGGTGCGCGGCACCGAGGTCCGCGTCGACCTGCCGCTGGCCGCTTTCGCGCCGTCCCCCGGCCCGGTGGGCGACGGCACGGGCGTCACGGCACCGGCCGGCGTCGCATCGCAGGCAGCAGGACGGTGAGAGGAGGCTCCGCCATGTTCGACGAGGCGCCCGAAGGGCCGGATCCGCACCGCGGCCCGTTCCCCGACGTCGCACACCACGGTCCTGACGGCCCGGCACCGCTGCGGGTCGTCGTCGCGGACGACAACCCGGTGGTGCGCGCCGGCCTCACCGCGCTGCTCTCCGGCCGCCGGGACATCCAGGTCGTGGCCGAGGCGGCGGACGGGCGGGAGGCCTACGAGGCAGCACGCCGCAGCCACCCCGACGTGGTCCTGCTGGACGTGCGCATGCCCGGAGTCGACGGCCTCGCCGCGCTGCCCCATCTGACCGGCCTCGCCCCCGTCATGATGCTCACCTACAGCCGCGAGGACGAGGTGGTCCAGGAAGCACTGCGCCGGGGCGCGGGCGGCTACCTGGTGCACGGGGAGTTCACCGCGGACCAACTCGTCGCCGCCGTGCAGGAGGTGCAGGCGGGCCGGCCGTACTTCACCCCCACGGCCTCGCAGGTGCTGCTCTCCCACCTGCGGGAGCCCGCGGCCCCGGTGGCGGAAACACCGGCCCGTCGTGGCGCAGGGGACAGGCCGGACGCACCTCACGGAGCGTCACCGGCGGAACCGCACAGGGTGCACGGTGCGTCTGTCCCAGGACCGGAGCTGAGGCGCCCGGCAGGGGGAGACGGCGTGCCGTGCGAGCTGAGCGCCAGGGAGGGGGAGGTGATGGAGCTGATCGCGACGGGACTGAACAACACGCAGATCGCCGCCACCTGCTTCATCAGCGAGAAGACGGTGAAGAACCACATCAACCGCATCTTCGCCAAGCTCCACGCCACCAGCCGCAGCGAAGCGGTCGCGATCTGGCTCGGCACCTCCTCCGGCCCGGGAGGCGGTCGTGGCTGACCACCGCACGCCGCGGAGCACGAGGCAGGCCCGGGAGGCGGCAACCGCACGCCCGGTCCTTCTTTGGGCCCGGTTCTGGGTCCGGGGGCCCATGTTCCGGGACGCGGCGGCGGCGTACCGTGCGCTCGTCGCAGTCGACTCCCGCCGTATCGGGGGCGAAGACGCGGACGACGCCACGGAGACGTTGCTGTCGGCCCGCAAGGCAGCGGGCCGGGACGGAGGAGAGCACGATGAGCGACCTGATGACGAAGCCGGCCGACCTGGTCCGTACCGCCTGCGCCAACGCCGAGGTCCACGGCCGCTCCTGGGCCGAGGCGGGCGTGCAGAAGCTCCGCCGCCGCTACGCGCAGCCGCGCGACCGGGGGCAGACGGCGGTGGAGTACCTGGGCATCATCGCGGTGGTCGTGCTGATCGTCGGCGCGATCGCGGGAACCAGCATCGGACAGCAGATTTTCGATGCCATCAAGGCCCAGATCGGCAAGGTCACCGGCGGCGGCGAGTGACCCCAGCGGTTCCGCGACGCGAGGCGGGGCAGACCCTCCCCATCTACCTGACGGTGGTGGTGGGTGTGCTCTTCCTCGCGTTGGCGTATTTCGCGGTGGGGCAGGCCGCGGTGGCCCGCGACGGCGCCCGGAGCGCGGCGGACGCCGCCGCGCTCGCGGCGGTGAAGGACGCCCGGGGCCAACTCGGCGAGGGCCTGCTCGACAGTCTGCTCGACCCGGACTCCTGGGAGGACCTGCTGGCGGGCCGGGGCTTCGGCACCACCCGTGCCTGTGCGGCGGCCCAGCGGTTCGCCGCGCAGAACGATGCCGAGCTGCACGACACGGACGGCGACGGCCTCGCGTGCCGGCGCGTGGACCGGCCGGACGCCGGCTTCACGGTGGAGGTGCGGTCGCGGAACCCGGTCGGCGACTCCATCGTGCCGGGCACCGAGAACGACCATGCCGAGGCAGCCGCCACCGCGGTCCTCGAACCCCGCTGCCGGCTGAAGAGTCCGCCGCCCGGCGGGAGGCCTCCGGGCGGTGACGAGAAGGAGAAGAAGCCGAAGCTTCTCGAACTGCGCTGCCACGGCGGCCGCGACCTCGTCCTCGACCCGGAGGACGAGGATCTGTTCCTGGATCCGGCAGACCTGTTCTCCGTCCGCCTCACGGGCTGACCGCGACGCACCCCCGAAAAGGAGTCTGATTCATGAGCACTCGGCGCACGAGGTCCTCCCGCACGGGGGCCGTGGCCGTGGCCCTCGCCACCGGGCTGGTCCTCACCCTGAGCGGCTGCAGCGGCGAGGACGGGCCGTCGCGGAACGGCGGTTCCAGTTCCCAGGCGCAGGGCTCCGGGGAGGGCGACAGCGCCCCGGAGGGCGGTGCCGAGAAGGAGGTGCAGGTCGAGGTGGAGGGGCCCAGCGGGATCCTGATACGGCTCTACGCGCCGGAGCGGGACTCCGGCGGCTTCCTCACCGTGCGCGGCGAGCTGGAGAACACCGGCGACGAGGACTTCTACCAAATGAGCCCTTGGTCCGGGGACGAGCCGGAGGTTGTCGAGCACGGCAGTTCGCTGGGCGGCGCCAAGCTCGTCGACACGCAGGGCAAGAAGCGCTACTACGTGCTGCGCGACACCGAGGGGCGCCCGCTGTGCACGATGCTCCCCAACGGCCTGTCGGCCGGCAAGACTCTCCCCATCTACGCCCAGTTCCCGGCACCCCCGAAGGACACGAAGAAGATCGACTTCCAGCTCCCCGGATGGCCCTCCGCCACCGTCGAGATCGCGGAGTGACCGCTGTGACCCACCCGAACACGCCCCGCCGCCGCGTACGGCGGGCCGGTGCGGCCGCCGTCGCGGCGCTGGCCCTGACCGTCACCTGGACGCCCACCGCTCTCGCCGACGACGGGGACGCGCAGGACCCGCCCGGCTCGTTCCAGGACGACTCGGACTCCGTCGCCGCGATCGACGGGAGCGATCCCGACCTCGAGCTGCCCGACGGTGCCACCCTCGCCGAACCGAAGGTTCTCGACATCAAGTTCATCGTCGAGACGGACGGCGGCGAGGAACGCAAGGAGACGAGCAACGACCAGATCAAGGTCGCCCTGCAGGCCGAGGTCCTCTTCGACAAGGACAGCTCGCGGCTGAACTCGCGGGCGGATACCCGGATCGCCGACATCGCCCGGCAGATCGAGAGCCAGGGCGCCGACGAGGTCAACGTCTTCGGCTTCACCGACAACCTCGGTTCCTACCAGCACGGCGTCGTGCTCTCGAAGGCCCGTGCCCAGGCCGTGCAGAAGGAACTTGCCGCGCGGCTCGGCTCCGGCGTCCGCTACAACATCCGGGGCTACAGCGAGGACTATCCGATCGCCGACAACTCCACCGAGGAGGGCCGGAAGAAGAACCGGCGGGTCGAGGTCTCCTTCCCCCGCACCGAGTAGGAGGCGCACTCTCCACCCGGAACGGGCCGGGCACCGCCCGGCCCCTTCTCAGCCCGCGGTGGGCTCGATACGCAGGACCGCTCCCGGCCGCAGCCCCCAGCGGGCGGCGGCGCCCGCCTCCGCCTCCAGCACGTGACGTGCTCTCGGGCGCGGTGCGCCCATTCGGCCCGGCCGCATGGTGCGCACCGCCAGCACCCGCAACGCCCGGTCCAGGTACACCACGTCGATCGCGAACCGCATCCGGAAGGTGTGCACGCTCGCCGCCGGTGTCAGGAGCATCGCGCCCTCCACGCCGTCGCGCTTCAGCAGCCCCCGGGTGCGCGCCCGGTAGGACGCCGCGATCTCCAGAGGGATCGTCACCCCGCCGCTTTCCTCGCCGAGATGCAGCGTGCCCCGGCCGTCCCGCCATCGCGGTGTTCCCGTCATGCCGACGCACCCTACGCGCGCCGCTGCCCCCGCACATGGGCCCTCGGGCCCATGCACCGGTCCGCCCGGCGCTCTACGCTCGACGGGTGCTGCTCGCCCTCGCCGCCGTCGCCGCTCTGTACGGAGCTGTGGTCGGACTGTTCGTCCCGCGCGCCGTCTACCAACTCGCCGTTCCGGCGGAGGAGTTTCGGCGCACCGCCTGCCCCGCCGGGCACCTGCTGCCGGGCCGCACCGGACGCAACCGGTGCGTGGCGTGCGGCGGGAGGCGTTACGGCGGGCGGCCCGTCGTGCCCTGCGTGCTCGCGGCATGCGGCGCCGCCTCTCTCGCACTCGCCGTGGGGCCCCGGCCCGAACTCGCCGTGTGGCTGCTGCTGCTTCCCGCGGCCCTGGTGCTCGCCGGTGTGGATCTGCTCGTCCACCGCCTCCCCGACGTCCTCACCCTCCCCCTCGCGGCCGGCACGATCGTGCTGCTCGGCGTGGTCGTCCTGCTGCCCGGTGCGGGCGGGACCTGGACCGGGGCGCTGCTCGGCGCGGCCGTCCTGGGGGCCGCGTACCTGCTCCTCTTCCTCCTGAACCCCCGGGGGATGGGGCTGGGTGATGTGAAGCTCGCCCTCACCGTGGGGGCCGTCCTCGGGTGGTACGGCTGGACGGTGCTGTTCGCCGGTGCCTTTCTGGGGTTCCTGCTGGGCTCGGTCTACGGGCTGTCGCTGGTCGTCCTCCGGCGCCTCGGTCGCCGTTCGGCGCTGGCCTTCGGGCCGTTCATGGTGCTGGGCGCCTGGGCCGGACTGCTTCTCGGGGCGTAGCGGGGCCTTCGCGCCGCGTTCGTCGCGGGCCGGGACGTGCGACGTCCCGCCGTGTCAACGGCCCGTCGCGCCGCTCACCCTTCCGCCGTACGGGCGAGAGTGGCCGTCCGGTTCGGGACACGAGCCGCCCCGTCCAGCCCGGCGGCACCCGGAGCCGGTGTGTTGTTTCTCATTCAACTGCACAGGCGGAGCGGGAACCCGCGTCCGGGGCGGGAGGCTCCGAGGAGGCGGCATCGGTGCAGGTCCGTCGGCCGCGGAGCGCCGCGCCCGGCCGGCTGCCCCTCCGCTGTCCTGCGAGAACGCCCTCGCGCCGGGGCGGAAGCCGGCCCCGGCCGCCCCGGGCCCGAGGCCGTGACGGCGTGCGGCGGACCCGGCCGGTGGCGCGGGTGCCGCTGCCGTCCGGGCGGGAGCGGCGGCGGATCGGCGGGGAAAACGCCGCACGGTTGCTCCGAGTCCGCGGTACGAGGGGCTATGGTGGAAACCCCCCCTCGGGCCGGTCCGACTCCCCCCTCGGACCGGCCCGCTTTGCGTTCGGGGCCGTGCGCCCGCAACGGGCGGCCCCTGCCGGGACCGCCCGCCGCGCCGGGCACGTCTCAGCTGTCGCTGCTGCGCGACCAGATGTTCACGCCCGGCTCCGTGGTGGCGAGCTCGTCGATCTCGGCGAGCTCGCCGTCGGTCAGCTCCGGGCCCCGGAGCGCGGCGACGTTGGCCTCCAGCTGCGCGACGCTGCTCGCGCCGATCAGGGCGGAGGTCATCCGCGGGTCCCGCAGCACCCAGGAGAGGGCGAGCTGGGCGAGCGACTGCCCGCGCCGCCGCGCGAGCGCGTTCAGGCCGTTCAGCCGGCGCCGCACCTCGTCCGTCAGCCACTCGGGGTTGAAGGACTTGCCCTGTGTGGCCCGCGACCCCTGCGGCACGCCGTCGAGGTACTTGTCGGTGAGCATGCCCTGCTGGAGCGGCGCGAAGGAGATGCAGCCCATGCCCTCCTCCTCCAGCGTGTCGAGGAGGCCGTCGTCCTCGGTCCACCGGTTGATCATCGAGTACGAGGGCTGGTGGATCAGCGGGCGGACGCCCATCTCCCGCAGCAGCCGGGCCGCCTCCCGGGTGCGGGAGGAGTTGTAGGACGACACGCCGACGTACAGCGCCTTGCCCTGGTGCACCGCGGACGCCAGAGCTCCCATCGTCTCCTCGAGCGGGGTGTCCGGATCGAAACGGTGCGAGTAGAAGATGTCGACGTAGTCGAGGCCCATGCGTTGCAGCGAGGCGTCGAGCGAGGACAGCAGGTACTTGCGGGAGCCCCACTCGCCGTACGGGCCGGGGTGCATGTCGTAGCCCGCCTTCGTGGAGACGATCAGCTCGTCCCGGTAGGGGCGGAAGTCCTGGGCGAGCAGTTTGCCGAAGTTCAGCTCGGCCGAACCGGGCGGCGGCCCGTAGTTGTTGGCCAGGTCGAAATGGGTGACCCCCAGGTCGAAGGCCCGGCGGAGGATGGCGCGCTGGGTGTCCAGCGCGCGATCGTCGCCGAAGTTGTGCCAGAGTCCGAGGGAGACGCCCGGAAGCTTGAGGCCGCTGCGGCCCGAGCGGCGGTACTGCATGGTGTCGTACCGCGTGTCGGCTGCGCGGTAGTGGGGTGCGTCGTTCATGGGACTGTCCTATCAAGGTGTGTGCCGCGCGGGCCTCCGCGTCTCCCGGGACCTTCCTGCGGCCGGGGCGCGTGGCCGGAACGACGAACGGATTGCGGAGGGAAAGCGGGCGGAACAAGGGGCGGAATGACGGGGGAGTGGTGCCCCGGTGGAGCGTCGGTGGACCCAGTCGTACCGATTCGCCCGAACGGGGGACCGGCAGTAGGGTTCTGGAATTCCCGGACTCGGCACGGAGGGCTGGTCATCCCATGAAGCTTCGCGACCTGGTGTACAGGCTGTATGCGCGCCGTGTGGAGGACCGCCTGGACTTCGCCCGCGTCCCGGGGCACATCGGCGTGATCCTCGACGGCAACCGCCGCTGGGCGCGGGCCTCCGGCGGCAGCCCGGAGCAGGGGCACAAGGCCGGGGCCAGCAAGATCCAGGAGATGCTCGGCTGGTGCGCCGAGACCGACGTCGAGGTCGTCACGCTGTGGCTGCTGTCCACGGACAACCTCAGCCGGCCGGACGACGAGCTGCTCCCGCTCCTCGGCATCATCGAGGACACCGTCCGCGACCTCGCCGCCGACGGCCGCTGGCGCGTCCACCACGTCGGGCAGCTCGACCTGCTGCCCGGCCGCACCCAGCAGGTGCTGAAGGAGGCCGAGGAGAAGGCCGGCGACGTGGACGGGATACTCGTCAACGTCGCGGTCGGCTACGGCGGCCGCCAGGAGATCACCGACGCCGTCCGCTCCCTCCTCGCCGATCGCGCCGCACAGGGGAAGCGCCTGGAGGACCTGGCCGAGTCGCTCACCGTCGAGGACATCGCCGAGCACCTGTACACCAGCGGCCAGCCGGACCCGGACCTGGTGATCCGCACCAGCGGCGAGCAGCGGCTCTCCGGTTTCATGCTGTGGCAGAGCGCTCACTCCGAGTACTACTTCTGCGACGTCTTCTGGCCCGCCTTCCGCAAGGTCGACTTCCTGCGGGCGCTGCGCGACTACGCCGTCCGCAACCGCCGCTTCGGCGGCTGATCTCCCCCCCCTCCGCTCCTCACCGCGGCCCGTCACCCGGCCGCCGTTCGCCCTTCCGTGTGACGTCACCGCCCGTTGCATGGCTTTTCGCCCGCCAGGGAATACCTCAGGTGGCCGCGCCCCGAGCACGGGCCGGCCGCCGGGAGGCCCGCTTGAGCGACCACGGACCCACCGCACCCGGAGTGCGGCAACCGTCGGGAAAGGGCCGGAGTCCGGCCCGCGCACCGCGGCCCGACCCGGTCTCTTCCCCCGCGACGCCGTCGCTTCCGACCTCATCCGAGGGGGTACGTCCACTCGTGGCGAACAGCAAGAAGCGCATCACTCCCGACCGGCGCACCTACGTGGTCGACACCAGCGTCCTGCTGGCCGACCCGGCGGCCATGACCCGCTTCGAGGAGCACGAGGTCGTGCTCCCGGTGGTCGTGGTGACCGAACTGGAGGCCAAACGGCACCATCCGGAACTCGGGTACTTCGCACGCCAGGCGCTCCGGCTGCTCGACGAGTACCGCGTGCGGTACGGCCGGCTGGACGCACCCGTACCCGTCGGGGACCTGGGCGGCACGATGCGGGTGGAACTGAACAACACCGACGTCGCGGTGCTGCCCGCCGGGTTCCGGCTCGACGACAACGACACCCGCATCCTGGCGGTGGCGCGCAATCTGCAGGCGGAGGGCTTCGACGTCACGGTGGTCTCCAAGGACCTGCCGCTGCGGATCAAGGCGTCCTCGGTCGGGCTGCTGGCGGAGGAGTACCGGGCCGAACTGGCCATCACCGACTCCGGCTGGACCGGCATGGCCGAGCTGACGCTGCCCGGCGAGCACATCGACGAACTGTTCGCCGCCGAGAGCGTGCACGTCCCCGAAGCCGCCGAGCTGCCGGTGCACACCGGCCTGGTGCTCCAGTCGGAGAAGGGCAAGGCGCTGGGCCGGGTGACGCCGGACAAGCGCATCAGGCTGGTCCGTGGCGACCGCGAGGCCTTCGGCATCAAGGGGCGCAGCGCCGAACAGCGCATCGCCCTGGACCTGCTGCTCGACGAGGAGATCGGCATCCTCTCGATGGGGGGCCGGGCCGGTACCGGCAAGAGCGCTCTCGCGCTGTGCGCCGGGCTGGAGGCCGTGCTGGAGAGACGCCAGCACCGCAAGGTCATGGTCTTCCGGCCGCTGTACGCCGTCGGCGGGCAGGACCTCGGCTATTTGCCGGGCACCCACGACGAGAAGATGAACCCCTGGGCCCAGGCGGTGTTCGACACCCTGTCCGCCGTCACCAGCCGGGACGTCATCGAGGAGGTCGTGGCCCGCGGCATGCTCGAGGTGCTGCCGCTGACGCACATCCGGGGCCGTTCGCTGCACGACGCGTTCGTCATCGTCGACGAGGCCCAGTCCCTCGAGCGGAACGTGCTGCTGACGGTGCTTTCGCGCATCGGACAGGACTCACGGGTCGTACTCACCCATGACGTCGCACAGCGGGACAATCTCCGCGTCGGGCGGTACGACGGCGTGGTCGCGGTGGTGGAGCGGCTGAAGGGGCACCCGCTCTTCTCGCACATCACGCTCACACGTTCGGAACGCTCGCCGATCGCCGCCCTGGTGACCGAAATGCTGGAGGAAGGCCGGATTTAGCCGCCGCCGGCGGCCGTTCGCGGCCGGACCGGGTGCGAGGAAAGCGAAGGAGCTTACTCGCGCGCGGTCCGGCCGCACCCACGTTTCCGGAAAACACACCCGTCAAACCCCTTGTGAACTTTCCCACTCGGTGCAGAATTGCCTCAACCCGGCCGCGTCCGGCAGGGTGTGGTTCCTGTCAGGCCCCGCATGCGGCACCTTGCGTCCTCCTGGGCGCACAGCACCACACAAGTCAACAGCAGACAGCCGCATGCCGCCCGAGGAACCATGCGGGCTCCCGAAGGAGGGAGCTCGACCGGGCCCGCGCCTTTCCCGCACACAGGAGTACGGGAAAGGCCAGTGCCAGGGGCACGATTGCGCCCGCGGGTTCCACCGTGGGCGATGTGGGAAGGAAACCGTGTGAGCCGGATTTCGGTCCGGGGATTCGCCGTGGCCTCTGCCACCGCGGTCACCACTGTCGGCGCCGTCGTCGGTGTGGCTTCGGGCAGCGAGCAGCCCGTCTCGAACGATGTCGAGGCAACCGCTGCCGACGCCACGCTCCTCGCCGACATACCCGCGGGTGGCAACACCCAGGTTCAGACCGTCTCCCTGACGCAGCAGGCCGACGCGCAGACCAGCGCGGCGCACGATGCCGCGAAGAAGTCTGCTCAGGAGGCCGCCCGCAAACAGGCAGCCGACGACGCCGCTGCGAAGAAGGAGGCCGCCGAGGAGGCGGCCCGCGAGGCGGAGGAGCGCCGTGAGGCCGAGGAGGCAGCGAGCCGCGCCGCCGAGCGGAGCGACTTCGCCATCCAGGCCTCGTACAGCGTCTCCGAGGTTCAGTCGATGGCACGGCAGATCGTCGGTGCCGACCAGTTCCAGTGCTTCTCGAACATCGTGGACCACGAGTCGGGCTGGGACTACACGGCGAGCAACCCCTCGTCCGGTGCCTACGGACTCGTGCAGGCGCTGCCGGGCAGCAAGATGGCCACGGCCGGTGCCGACTGGCGCACCAACCCCGCCACCCAGATCGAATGGGGCCTGAACTACATGAACGACCGCTACGGCAGCCCCTGCGGCGCCTGGGACTTCTGGCAGGCCAACAGCTGGTACTGAGGGCACCGGGCGCCCTGTTCCGGCGCCCGGACCCGCACATGCTTCCGCCGCCCCCGACCGGGAATCCGGTCGGGGGCGGCGCGCGTGCGCGGGTCGGGGTGGCGTGGGGCACGGAAGGCAACCTTCCGTCCCGGTAACGTCGTCTCTCAGGCCACGGGCACACACCGGACGCGACCCCGCGCCGGGGGCGGCCCCACGGAACAGGCCGCGGGAAGGGAGCAGAGGTCCGGATGGAACGCAGGGTCGACAGGCTCCTGGACGGCGTGCAGCGCTGGGCGGCGCGCATGGCCGAGCGGCGCGCACGCGCCACCGCCCGGGACGAGCCGGAGTTCGCGGAACGGACCGAGCCGGCAGCGGGGGAGGCCGGTGAGGCGGCCCCCGCGCCCGCCCCGCATGCCGCGTCCGGCCCGCGGACCGGGGCCGGGAGGGTGCCTCCCCCGCCGGACTACGCGCCCGCCGTCGTCGCCCAGCCCGAACCGGCAGCGGCAATACCGTGGGGGATGCGCGTAGCGGCCGAGGCCGGCTGGCGCCTGCTGATCCTCGCCGGCGTCGTCTGGGTGCTGACGAAGATCGTCGCCACGGTCAGCCTGCTGGTCATCGCCTTCTCCGCGGGGCTGCTCGTCACCGCGCTGCTGCAGCCCACCGTCGCGCGCCTCCGCCGGCTCGGCCTGGCCCGCGGCCTGGCGACCCTCCTCACCTTCGTGATGGGCAGCGCCTTCATCGGTCTGATCGGCTGGTTCGTGGCCTGGCAGATCATGGAGAACCTGCCGAACCTCACCGACCGGCTGCAGGACGGCATCGAGGAACTGAAGCGCTGGGCGATCAACGGTCCGTTCCACGTGTCCGAAGAACAGATCAACAATATCGCCGGCACGGTCAGCGACTGGATCGAGAACAACAGCAAGACCATCACCAGCGCCAGCATCACCGGCGTCACCGTGGTCCTGGAATTCCTCTCCGGCGCCCTGCTCACCATGTTCGTGACGCTGTTCCTGCTCTACGACGGACGCAGGGTGTGGGAATGGACGCTCAACTTCGTGCCCGCGTCCGCCCGCGAGGGCGTCGCCGGTGCCGGACCCCGGGCGTGGGTCACGCTCACCGGCTACGTGCGCGGCACCGTCATCGTGGCCCTGATCGACGGCCTCTTCATCGGCATCGGCCTGTACTTCCTGGACGTGCCGATGGCCGTCCCGCTGGCCGTACTGATCTTCCTGTTCTCCTTCGTTCCCATCGTCGGTGCGGTGACCTCCGGCGCGCTCGCCGTGCTGGTGGCGGTGGTGACCAACGGCGTGTTCACCGCCCTGATGGTGCTCGCCGTCGTTCTCGCCGTGCAGCAGATCGAGAGCCACATCCTGCAGCCGTTCATCCTCGGCAGGCTGGTGCGGGTGCACCCGCTGGGCGTGGTCCTCGCGGTCACGGCCGGCGGCCTCATCGCCGGCATCCCCGGCGCGGTGGTCGCCGTGCCGCTGGTGGCCGTCACCAACACGGCGGTCGGCTACCTGCGGGCGTACGCGCACGAGGAGGCGGTGCGCCGCTCCACGGCGGGCCGCGGGCCCGGCCCGCACGGTGCGACGGTCGCCGCGGTGGCTCCGACGGTCAGGGCAGCGGAAGGCGGCGCGGACACCGCGCCGCCCGCGCCCGGGAACGGTGCGCCCGGCACCGGCGCCACGGACAGCGCCCCCGGGACGCCGGAGACCCCCGGAGCGCCGGAGGACCGTTCCGCGGACCGTCCCGAGGGGGAGGACCCGCCACGCTGACGCGCGGCGGGACTCTCCCCGATGCTGCCGGGGCGGTGGCTCAGCCGCCGTTGACCTCGGCGGCGATGCGGTCGCCGACCTTCTTGTCGATGTTGCGCCAGTACTGCAGCGCACGGTCCAGCACCGGACGGCTGACCCCGTCGAGCAGGTGCCCCGCGACGTTGTGCACCAGACGGTCGCGTGCCGCGTCGTCCAGCACCTGGCGCACCATGGTGCCCGGTTGGCCCCAGTCGTCGTCCTCGCTGCGCAGCGCGTACGCCTCCCGCACCATCTCGCCGGCCGTGGACCAGCCCGCAGGCTCCCCGAACCGTGCGGTGTCGGCCTCCGGGCCGCCGTACGAGTTCGGCGCGTACGGCCGGGCGGTGTGCGGGGGCTCGTAGCGCATCGGGCCGTCCTTGGCGTACGAACGCACCGGGGCCTGCGGCCGGTTCGGCGGGAGCTGGGAGTAGTTCGGACCGATCCGGTACCGGTGCGTGTCGGGGTAGGAGAACAGCCGTCCGAGCAGCATCTTGTCCGGCGAGGGGCCGATGCCGGGCACCAGGTTCGACGGTTCGAACGCCGCCTGCTCGATGTGGACGAAGAAGTCCTCCGGGTTGCGGTCGAGGACCATGCGGCCGACCTCGATCAGCGGGTAGTCGCCGTGCGGCCACACCTTGGTCAGGTCGAACGGGTTGAAGCGGTAGTCCGGAGCGTCGTCGAACGGCATGACCTGCACGTAGAGCGTCCAGGACGGCGTCTCGCCGCGCGCGACGGCGTCGAACAGGTCGCGGCGGTGTGCGTCGCTGTCCTCGCCGGCCAGCCGGTCCGCCTCCTCCTGGGTGAGGAAGCCGATGCCCTGGTCGGTCTTGAAGTGGTACTTGACCCAGAACCGTTCGCCACCGCCGTTGATCCACATGTAGGTGTGGGAGCCGTAGCCGTTCATGTGCCGCCAGGACTTCGGGATGCCCCGGTCGCCCATGAGCCAGGTGACCTGGTGCGCCGATTCCGGCGAGAGGGTCCAGAAGTCCCACTGCATGTCGTGGTCCCGCAGCCCGCTGTCCGGGCGCCGCTTCTGACTGCGGATGAAGTCCTGGAACTTCTGCGGGTCGCGCACGAAGAACACCGGGGTGTTGTTGCCGACCAGGTCGTAGTTGCCGTGCTCGGTGTAGAACTTGAGCGCGAAGCCCCGCGGATCCCGCCAGGTGTCCGGACTGCCCTGCTCGCCGGCGACCGTCGAGAACCGTGCGAGCATCTCCGTCCGCCTGCCCGGCTGGAACAGGTCGGCCTTGGTGTACTGGCTGACGTCGTTCGTCACCTCGAAGAAGCCGTACGCGCCCCCGCCCTTGGCGTGCACCACCCGTTCGGGCACCCGCTCCCGGTTGAACTGCGCCATCTTCTCGATCAGGTAGTGGTCCTGGAGCAGGATCGGGCCGTCGGAGCCGACGGTGAGCGAGTGAGCGTCGCTCTCCACCGGGATGCCGGCGTTGGTGGTCGTAGGGCCGGTCATGGGGAAGCCTCCTGTCGCAGAGGTGTGGAGTTCCGTGGCCACGGGCCGACCCGCTTCCGGCCCCCGCCGCCATGCGGACGCGCGGCGGGCAGCAGGAGGCCGGTGGTCCGAGGGGACCACCGGGCCGGACCCGTGAGGTTCTACGGGTACCCGCGTGAGCGGGATCGTCACGCAACCCACCGGTGCCCGTACGGCCGTGCGGGTGGCGGCTCCGCCCGAGTGCTCAGTCCGCCACGGGAGTCACGGGGAGTGCGGAGAGCGCCTCTCGCAGCGCGTCCGCGAGCGCGGAGAACTCACCGCCGCGCGCGGCGCCGGTCCGCATCGCCAGCACGATCCGGCGGCGGGGTGCCGGGGCGGCGAAGTCCACGGTCGCCAGGTGTTCACCGCGGGCGGTCTCCACGCGTAGCGCGGTGCGCGGCAGCAGGGTGACACCCATCCCGCCCGCGACGAGCTGCACCAGGGTCGACAGGCCCGCGGCGCTTGTGGCGAGCGAGCCGCCGGGAGGCCGCCCCGCCTCCCGGCAGATGTCGAGGGTCTGGTCCCGCAGGCAGTGCCCCTCGTCCAGCAGCAGCAGGTCGAGTTCGCGCAGCGCCGTGCGCGGCAGGTCGTCGCGCCCCGCACAGGGGTGCCCGTCGGGCGCGACGAGGACGAAGTCCTCGTCGAACAGCGGGATCTCCGTGACGCCCGCCGTGGCGAGGGGGCCGGCGAGGAGGAGCACGTCGAGGCGGCCGCCCGTGAGGCCGTTCAGCAGGGAGGCGGTCTGCTCCTCGTGGACCTGGAGGTCAAGCTCCGGGTACCGCTCGTGGACCAGGCGCAGCACGGTCGGCAGCAGGTACGGGGCGCAGGTGGGGATCACGCCGAGCCGCAGCACGCCGGTGAAGGGCGCGCGGGCGGCCTCCGCCTCGTCCAGCAGTTCCGCGAAGCAGTCGAGCACCCGCTGGGTGCGACGTGCCAGCCGTTCGCCGGCGGGGGAGAGCAGCACCTTGCGGGTGGTGCGCTCCAGCAGCCGCACACCCAGGACGTCCTCCAGGGCGGCGACGGCACCGGACAGGGCGGGCTGGCTCATGCCGATGGCGGCCGCCGCGTCGCGGAAGTGGAGGTGTTCGGCGACGGCGGCGAAAGCACGGAGCTGGGAGAGAGTGGGCCGGCGCGCGGCACTGCGCCTCGGGGTACTGATCACGGCCTCCGATCGGTCTCCGCCGACTGTAGCCGGGGAGACCGGTCGGAGTGCGGCGCGTCAGCCGCGCTTCATCGCCGGGCCGCCCGGGTCACCTGTTGACGCAGACGTTGCCGAACGACGGGTTGAGCAGCCCGATCAGCGAGACGCTGTTGCCGCAGACGTTCACCGGAACGTGGATCGGGGTCTGGACGAGGTTGCCGGAGAGCACGCCCGGCGAGCCGGAGGCGTGGCCCCCGGCGATGCTGTCGGCGGAGGCGGTGCCGGCGGCACCGGCCACGCCGGCGACGGCGAGCGCGGCTGCTGCCAGGGAAGCCAGGGAGGTCCGTATACGCATGGTGACTCCTGCGAGTAGGCGTTCGGTCCCCCACGAGCAGAACGCACGGGCGCGTGGAGTGCATCACAGCCGCCTCCGTGCGGATGACGGCACCGCTCCCACCAGGATAGATAAGGTGAAACGATCAGCGTGACGTTGATCGCCTTATTTCTGCGATCAATGGGTGGTGTGGCAGCGTAGTGATCGTCCAACCCATGGAACGCCTCGACCAGGGGGTGTTCCGCTGTGCAAGGAGAGCGCGTGCTCACTGTCGGTGACAAGTTCCCCGAGTTCGACCTGACCGCCTGCGTGTCCCTGGAGAAGGGGCAGGAGTTCGAGCAGATCGACCACAAGACCTACGAGGGCAAGTGGAAGATCGTCTTCTTCTGGCCCAAGGACTTCACCTTCGTCTGCCCGACGGAGATCGCGGCCTTCGGCAAGCTGAACGAGGACTTCGCCGACCGCGACGCCCAGATCCTCGGCGTCTCCGGCGACAGCGAGTTCGTCCACCACGCATGGCGCAAGGACCACGACGACCTGCGCGACCTGCCCTTCCCGATGCTCGCCGACTCCAAGCACGAGCTCATGCAGGACTGCGGCGTCGAGGGCGAGGACGGCTTCGCCCAGCGTGCGGTGTTCATCGTGGACCAGAACAACGAGATCCAGTTCTCCATGGTGACCGCCGGCTCCGTCGGCCGTAACCCCAAGGAGGTCCTGCGGGTCCTCGACGCGCTGCAGACCGACGAGCTGTGCCCCTGCAACTGGAGCAAGGGCGAGGAGACCCTCGACGCCGCGAAGCTGCTGGCAGGTGAGTGAGAACCATGGCGCTCGCTGACCTGAAGTCGGCCCTGCCCGACTACGCCAAGGACCTCAGGCTCAACCTCGGCTCGGTCATCGGCAACTCGCAGCTTCCCGAACAGCAGCTGTGGGGCACCGTGCTGGCCTGCGCGATCGCCTCCCGTTCGCCGATCGTGCTGCGCGAGCTGGAGCCCGAGGCCAAGGAGAACCTGAGCCCCGAGGCGTACGGAGCCGCGAAGTCGGCCGCCGCGGTGATGGCCATGAACAACGTCTTCTACCGCACCCGGCACCTGATCTCCGACCCGGAGTACGGCACGCTGCGCGCGGGCCTGCGGATGAACGTCATCGGCAACCCGGGCGTGGAGAAGACCGACTTCGAGCTGTGGTCCCTGGCCGTGTCCGCGATCAACGGCTGCGGCCAGTGCCTCGACTCGCACGAGCAGGTGCTCCGGAAGGCCGACGTGGACCGGGAGACCGTCCAGGAGGCCTTCAAGATCGCCGCCGTGGTCCAGGCCGTCGCCACCACTGTCGACGCCGAGGCGGCACTGCAGACCGCCTGACCTCCCGCGCCCCTTCAGGACGGCGTGACGCATCCGGCCCCCGCACCGACCGGCGCGGGGGCCGGACGCGTCACGCGGCACCGTGCGGGACACCGGGCGGCCGGTGCTGCGCGAAGAGCCGAAGGGGCCCGGCCCATGCCCGGGCCGCGGGCCTTCAGATCATGCCCATGTCGTCCGGGAGCATGATCGGCACCGCCGGGCCGGGAGGCGGGGGCGCGGCCTTCAGCCCCACCTCGAACCAGACCACCTTGCCGGTGGAGAGCCGCGTCGCGCCCCACCGCCGCGCGATGCGGTTGACCAGGTACAGCCCGCGGCCTCCCTCGTCCGTCGCCCGCGCCTGCCGCAGCCGCGGCAGCTGCGGCACGTCGTCCCCCACCTCGACCCGCAACCGGTCGGTGCGCAGCAACCGGAGCGTGATCGGGCGTTCCGCGTACCGCACCGCGTTCGTGACGACCTCGCTGACCAGCAGCTCGACCGCATCGCTGAGATCGTCCAGCCCCCAACGGGACAGCGCGCGGCGCACCAGCCTCCGGGCCTGCCCGGCGGTCTGCGCCCGCGGATCGAGAAACCAGTAGGCCACGTCGTTCGAGGCGATGCCGTCGAAACGCGCCGCGAGGAGCGCGATGTCGTCGTCGCGGTCCCCGGGACCCAGGATGTCCAGAACCTCGTCGCACAGCGGCTCCAGCGGCGGCGCGGTGCCCGGCCGGGTCAGCCGCGCCGTCTCGGCGAGCCTCTCCCGCAGGAACTCGATCCCCGTCCACACGTCCCGCTGCCGCGACTCCACCAGGCCGTCGGTGTACAGCAGCAGCGTCGCGCCCGCCGGGGCGTCCAACTCCACGACCTCGAAGTCGACCCCGCCCACGCCGATCGGCGCGCCCGCGGGTATCCGCAGCACCTCGGCGCCGCCCCCGCGGTGCAGCAGCACCGGCGGCGGATGCCCGGCGTTCGCCACCATGATGCGGTGCGCGACCGGGTCGTAGACCGCGTACAGGCACGTCGCCATCCGGTCGCTGCCCAGACGCTGCGCCTGCTCGTCCAGGTGGTGCAGCACCTCTTGCGGCGGCAGGTCGAGCTGCGCGAGGGTCTGGGCGGTGGTGCGGAGCTGACCCATGATCGCCGCAGAGGTCATCGAATGCCCCATGACATCCCCGACCACCAGCGCGACCCGGCTGCCGGGCAGCGGGATCGCGTCGTACCAGTCGCCGCCCACCCGAGCCGTCTCCGCGGCGGGCAGATAGCGGCTGGCGAGCGTGCATCCGGTGGGCTGCGGCAGCTCGTCGGGCAGCATGGTGCGCTGCAACTCGTCCGCGATGTACGCCTCGCGGCCGTACAGCACAGCCTTGTCCACGCCCAGCGCGGTGTGCGTCGCGAGCTGCGCGGCGATCAGCAGATCGTCGGGTTCGAAGGCCGGCCGCGACGCCCGGCGGAGGAACACCGCGGCCCCGATCACCCGGCGCCTCCCGCGCAGCGGCGCGAGGACGGCCCGGTTGCCGTCCGGCAGCGCGCACTCCTCGCCGAGCAGCTCGGGCAGCGCCTCACGGGTCGCCGCGGCGGACGCCAGAACGGGGCGGACTCCCCGCAGCACTTCCGACAGCGGACTTCCCGGACGCACCTCGGCCCGTTCGGCTGCGCCGTCACCGGCGCCCTCGGCCGGAGGAGCACTGAGCAGCGGCAGCTGCTCGCCGGGGTGCTCGTGGGGGATGCGGTCGCTGCGCCGCAGCCGCAGCACCACCGGGTTCGCCGGGCGCTCGTCGCCCACGGGCAGCGGGTCCCGCAGGTAGACCAGGATCGCGTCGCAGTAGGCGGGCACACTGGCGCGGCACAGGCCGAGAACCGTTTCGTCCAGGTCCACGCCCCGCGCGATGCGGCGGGTGGCCGCGCCGACGAAGCGCAGCCGGTCGCCGCCACGGCGCTCCCGTTCGGCCCGCTCCGCGGCCTCGGCGTCCGTCTCCGGTGCCGGCGCGGGCCCGCCCGGTGCCGGAGGAGGGGGCGGCGTGGCGTCGTCCGGCGTGTCCGGGGCGTCGACGGCGTCGTGCTGCGGCCGCTGCCGGGCCCCGGAGAGCGGGGCAGGACCGTGCAGCGGCCCGCCGGCCCGTTCACGAGGGTCCGGCACCGGGGCATGCGCCTCCTCGGAGGCGGCCCTGTCGGGCGCCGTCTCGCTTTCCGACCTGCTCGCCGCAGGCGGTTCGTGCTCCGTCACGCGTTCGGTTTCCATCCGTCCGGGCTGTGCGTCGTACACGCCAGCGCTCGCTGCTCGCAGCCGGGTCCGTCGGTCTACGGGCGTCGTCGGCAGTTGAGGAAGATCTGGGTCTCGGGCGGGACGTCCGTGCTCGCCGGTGCGTAGACGTAGGAGTCCTCCCCGGCGATCTCGAACCCCGCATCGGTGACGACCTCGTACAGCTCCTCTCGTAGATATCCGGAGACGCGGATCGTGTTCCCCAGGAAGGGGATGGAGAAGTCGTCCACGTCCGCCTCCACCATCGACAGTGCCAGCGGCGCTCCCGGGACGAGCATGCCGTGCAGCATCCGCAGCGCCACCGGGATCTCCGCGCGGGGCAGCATCAGCAGCGCGAAGAACGCGACGGCGCCGTCGAACGGCCCGAGCCCCGAGGCCTCCAGGTCGGCGAGATCGAGCTGCAGGAACTCCCCCTCCGGCACGTTCCGCCGGGCCAGGCCGATCATGCCGGCGGACAGGTCGATCCCCGTGACCTTCATACCCGCATCGGTCAGCTGGCGAGCCGTGGGCAGGCCCGTACCGCACGCCACGTCGAGCACGTGGGCACCCGGTGGGAGCTGCTCGGCGAGCCAGGCGCCGCCGGCGATCTGGCCCTCCTTGTGGGGGAACGCCTCGTCGTAGCGATCGCCTATGGCGTCGAATGCCTCCGCCTGCCCGGTACGGTCCGCGAGGGCACGGTCGAAGGCGGCGTACGCGCCGAACGCCTCAGAACCGCTCACCTGCCCTCTCCTCTCGCGTTGCCTGCCAAATCCCCTGGGAGCGGGGCCAGTTGAACAGTGCCGCGTCTACCGGAGGTTGATCCTACGGTCGCAGCGGGGGGGTGCAACAAGAGGTTGAGGCAGGTTGTGCCGAGCACGTGATCATCCGCCGTCCGCGGACACGGGCCGTCCCCCGCTCCCGCCGGGCCGCCCGGGACCCGGCACCGGAGGCTCCGGAGCCCGGTCCCAGTCCTCCGGCAGAGAGGGCACCGTCCACCGCGGATCCGGGCGCCAGCGCTCCCAGCCGTCCCGGAACGGCGACCCCCACGCGCGGATCTCGTCGACGGCAGCAAGTCCGGCCTCCCGTACGTGTCCGGCCTTCTCCGTGCCCATGAGTCCGGCCCGTTGCGCCTGGGCGAACTCGTCCTCGTCGCGCCACTCCCAGGTGCGGTCGGGACGGACCGTGATATCGAGGAAGTGGTCCTCCGAGTCGATCCCGCCGTTCCAGCGATGACGTGGTTCTTCCAGGTTCACGTACCAGTTCTTGAAACGCCACCCCCGATGCCAGAAGAGCCACACCGACCAGGGACGGCGGCCGTGGGCGATCTTGAGGACGCCCGTGCCGGACCAGCGGCACACCGCGGTCTTCCGCGGCTTGGTGTACCGGGTGGCGAGCGGCTCCCGGTGCAGCGGCGTACCGTCCGCAAGCTGCGGCTTCACACAGAGCGTGCCCGGAGCCACCCACACCGCGAGCAGCTCGCCGGTGTCCCGCACGACCGTCACCGGACGGCAGATGTGCGGATGCTCCCCGCCGTTCGCGCGGTACCGCCACAGGATGTGGTCACCCGGCGACCAGCGCGGGCCCGAAGCCGGCCCGGTCGAGGGAGACGCCTCGTCCCGGCCGCCGTGCCGGGAATCCACCGTTCGCGCTGTCATGGGCAAAGCGTAGCCAGAACCTCACAGCGCGCGGGCGGCCTGTGACGGAGGGCACCCGTTCGGCTGCACCGCCAGGCCGGCCCCGGGCCCGGCGGAGCAGCCTCAGGGCCTGGCCATGCGCAGCACGTCCAGCGCCTCGTCCAACTGCTCCAGCGTGATCTCGCCCCGTTCCACGTAGCCGCCGTCCAGCACCGCCTGCCGGATCGTCTTCCGCTCCGCCAGGGCCCGCTTCGCCACCGCGGCGGCCTGCTCGTAGCCGATGTACCGGTTCAGCGGCGTCACCACCGAGGGCGAGGACTCCGCGTACCTGCGGGCCTGCTCGGCGTCCGCGGCGATCCCGTCGACCGTGCGGTCGGCCAGCAGGCGCGCCGCCCGCGACAGCAGGCCCACGGACTCCAGCAGGTTCCGGGCCATGACGGGCAGCATCACGTTCAGCTCGAAGTTGCCCGAGGCGCCCGCGGTGGCGACGGCCGCGTCGTTGCCGACCACCTGGGCGCAGACCATCAGGACGGCCTCCGGGATCACGGGGTTCACCTTCCCCGGCATGATCGACGAGCCGGGCTGGAGGTCGGGCAGCACGATCTCCGCCAGGCCCGTGCGCGGGCCGGAGGCCATCCAGCGCAGGTCGTTGCAGATCTTGGTCAGGCCGACCGCCACGGTGCGCAGCTGTCCCGACATCTCCACCAGGCCGTCGCGGGCACCCTGCGCCTCGAAGTGGTCCCGCGCCTCGGTCAGCGGCAGGCCCGTCGCCCGCGCCACCTCGGCGATCACGGCGGCGGCGAAGCCCGGAGGCGTGTTGATGCCGGTACCGACGGCCGTCCCGCCGAGCGGCAGCTCGGCCAGCCGCGGGAGCGAGGCCCGCAGCCGCTCGACGCCGTGCCGCATCTGGGCCGCGTAGCCGTCGAACTCCTGGCCGAGGGTCACCGGCGTGGCGTCCATCAGGTGCGTGCGGCCGGACTTGACCACGTCGGCGAATTCCTCGCCCTTGCGGCCCAGCGACGCGGCCAGGTGCTCCAGCGAGGGCACCAGATCCTGGAGCACGGCCGCCGTCGCCGCGATGTGCACCGACGAGGGGAAGACGTCGTTCGACGACTGGCTCGCGTTGACGTGGTCGTTCGGGTGCACCGAGCCGTCGTCGCCGAGGCGCTCGGCCGCCAGGGTGGCGAGCACCTCGTTCATGTTCATGTTCGAGGAGGTGCCCGAGCCGGTCTGGAAGACGTCGACGGGGAAGTGCTCGTCCCAGTCGCCCCGGGCTACCTCCTCCGCCGCCTCCCGCACCGCGGTCGCGAGCTCCGGCTCCAGCACCCCGAGTTCCGCGTTGACCGTGGCGGCCGCCGCCTTGATCAGGGCGAGCGCCTCGATGTGCGGGCGCTCCAGACGCCGGCCGCTCACCGGGAAGTTCTGCACAGCCCGCTGCGTCTGGGCCCGCCACTTGGCGTCCGCGGGCACCCGCACCTCGCCCATCGAGTCGTACTCGACACGGAATCCCGCACTGCTGTCCTCGACGTGATCGCTCATGCTCCCGAACATAACGCCGCGTGCGGGCAGTCCCCGGGTGCGGCGGCACCGCCCCGAGGGGCGGCCCGCACGTCACCGGACCGGAGCGGTCGGCAGGGTCAGCGTGACGGGCCGCCCACGGGGATCGACGTCACGAACGGCTGGGCGGGACCGGGGTCGGTGAAGAAGTCGTTCCCCTTGTCGTCGACCACGACGAACGCGGGGAAGTCCTCGACCTCGATCCGCCAGACCGCCTCCATGCCCAGCTCCTCGTACTCCAGGACCTCCACCTTCTTGATGCAGTCCTGCGCCAGGCGCGCCGCCGGCCCGCCGATCGAGCCGAGGTAGAAGCCCCCGTGCGCCGCGCAGGCATCGGTGACCTGCTTGCTCCGGTTCCCCTTCGCCAGCATCACCATCGACCCGCCGGCCGCCTGGAACTGCTCCACGTACGCGTCCATCCGTCCCGCGGTCGTCGGACCGAAGGAGCCGGACGCGTAGCCCTCCGGCGTCTTCGCGGGCCCCGCGTAGTACACCGCGTGGTCCCGCAGGTACTGCGGCATCTCCTCACCCGCGTCCAGCCGCTCCTTGATCTTCGCGTGCGCGATGTCGCGGGCGACCACCAGCGGGCCGGTCAGGGACAGGCGGGTCTTCACCGGGTGCCGGGTCAGCTCCGCCCGGATCTCGTCCATGGGGCGGTTCAGGTCGATCCTCACGACCTCCTCCTCGCCGCCCGCGAGTTCCTCACCGGTGGTCTCGGGCAGGAACCGGGCCGGGTCCGTCTCCAGCTGCTCCAGGAACACGCCCTCCGCAGTGATCTTCGCCTTCGCCTGGCGGTCCGCCGAACACGACACCGCGATCGCGACGGGGCAGGACGCGCCGTGCCGCGGCAGGCGCACCACGCGGACGTCGTGACAGAAGTACTTGCCGCCGAACTGCGCCCCGATGCCGATCCGCTGCGTCAGCTCGAAGACCTTCTCCTCCAGCTCCCGGTCGCGGAAGCCGTGACCGGCCGGGGAGCCCTCCTCCGGCAGCTCGTCCAGGTAGTGCGCGGAGGCGTACTTCGCGGTCTTCAGGGCGTACTCGGCGCTGGTGCCGCCCACCACGATCGCCAGGTGGTACGGCGGACAGGCGGCCGTGCCCAGGCCGCGGATCTTCTCCTCGAGGAAGGACATCATCCGCTCCTCGTTGAGCACCGCCTTCGTCTCCTGGAAAAGGAACGACTTGTTGGCGCTGCCGCCGCCCTTGGCCATGAACAGGAACCGGTAGGCGTCGCCATCCGTCGCGTACAGCTCGATCTGGGCCGGCAGGTTGTTCCCGGTGTTCTTCTCGTCCCACATGGTCAGCGGCGCCATCTGCGAGTAGCGCAGGTTCAGCTGGGTGTAGGCGTCGTGGATACCGCGGGAGAGGGCCTCCTCGTCGCCGCCCTCCGTCAGGACCTGCTGGCCGCGCTTCCCCATCACGATGGCGGTGCCCGTGTCCTGGCACATCGGCAGCACACCCGCCGCGGCGATGTTGGCGTTCTTCAGCAGGTCCAGCGCCACGAACCGGTCGTTCGCACTGGCCTCCGGGTCGTCCAGAATGCGCCGCAGCTGCGCCAGGTGGTCCGGGCGCAGGTAGTGCGCGATGTCACGCATGGCCTCCGCGGCCAGCGCACGCAGCGCCTCCGGCTCCACGGAGAGGAACGTCCGACCGTTCGCCTCGAACGCGCGCACGCCCTCCGCCGTGACCAGGCGGTACGGCGTGTCGTCCTCGCTCAGCGGCAGCAGGTCCGTGTAGCTGAACTCCGGGGTGGCGGCCATGGGATCTTCCTCTCGACGGTGAGCGCGCTCCACAGCGTAGAACGCCCCCTGCCCGGCACCGGAATCCGGGGATGCGGGGACCGTCCCGGCCCTCGTCGCGATCTATCGCGTCCGGTTACGCTGAGGACGTGACCGATTCCCCGCTCGAGAAGCGCCCCTCGTCCGGAAACCAGCCCGCCGCCCGACCGGCCGCCGAAGCCGACGTGCGCGCCTCGGACGCCGACCGCGACCGGGTCGCGGACATCCTGCGCGAAGCGCTCGCGGAGGGCCGGCTCGACGCCCAGGAGCACTCCGAACGGCTCGACGCCCTCTACGAGGCCAAGACGATGGGCCAGCTGGAACCCCTGGTCAGGGACCTCCCGCAGACCGGCACCCGGCCGGCGCCGGCCCCGGCGCCGGAAAGCGGCCGGGCCCCGCAGCCGGCCGACGTCGCCGTGGCCGTCTTCAGCGGGGCCACCCGCAAGGGCCGTTGGCGGGTCCCCGGCCGGGTGAAGGCGTTCGCCTGCTTCGGCGGCGTCGACATCGACCTCACCCGGGCCGTCTTCGCGCAGCGCGAGGTCGTCATCCACGCCGTCGTGATCTTCGGCGGCGTCGACGTCCGCGTGCCCGAGAACGTCACGCTGCACGGGCGCGGCACCGGCATCTTCGGCGGCTTCGACGTCCGCTCCACCGAATCCCCCGACCCAGGCGCCCCCGTGGTCACGGTGAAGGGGCTCGCCCTCTTCGGCGGCGTCTCCGCACGTCTCAAGCGGGGCAAGCGCGTGCGCGACTTCCACGACCAGGACTGACCGCGACGGACCGCGACACGGGCGGGCCGCCCGCACTCCCGGGCGAGTGACCACGCGTGCATAAGCGTACGCACAGCGGGTAAGGCTCGGGCATCGACCCACGCACGGCGGACAGCGCGAACTGCCGTGCGCACAGGGGCGTGTACAGGTGCACAGCAGACCCCGCCGTTGTCGTCTCGTCAGGAGTCAGACCGTGCTGCGAACGCCGCATCAGTCCGTGCAGGCCGCCGTCCCCCCACCCCGGGTGTCCACCCGTGACGACGACGCGGGCCCCTGGCACGCCGAGGCGGTCTGCCACCGGGACGAAGCGGGACTCTTCTTCGCCCCCTCGAAGGAGCCCACCGCGGCGCGCCTCGCACGGGAGCAGGAGGCGAAACGCATGTGCGCCCGCTGCCCGGTGCTCGTCGACTGCCGGGAACACGCCCTGCTCCAGCCCGAACCGTACGGTGTCTGGGGCGGTCTGACGGCCGCCGAGCGTCGCGTCGTCCTCGCACGCCGCCGCCGCGCCGCCGCCGGCGACGCTCAGGAGCGGCGCATCGCCTGACCCGGGCGCGCCGTCCGGCCCTCCGGCGTCCCGGGGGTCATCGCAGCGACAGCAGCTTCGCGTTCACCAACTCGGCCTGATCGCGCACCTCGAGGCGCCGCCAGGTCGAGAGCGAACTGTGGAAGTACCGGCGCGCCGTCTGCTTCCGGCCGGTCGCGTGGTGCAGCTCCCCCAGCAGACAGGCGACCCGTGCCTCCGCGCGCCGGTCGCCCAGTTGCCGCTGCACCACGAGTGCCCCCGCCAGCAGCGCCGACGCCTCTCCCGCCCTGCCCTGCCGCAGGCACAGCTCCCCGATGCTCTGCTGCACGTAGGCGGCGCAGTGCGTGTCCGCGAGGTCGTCGAAGATGGCCAGCGCCCGATCCAGTTCCGCCTGCGCCCCACCCGGGTCGCCGCGCAGCTCGTGCAGCACCGCGAGCCGCCGCAGCACCTGCGCCTCCCGGTGCCGGTCGCCCACCTCCCGGGACAGCGCGAGCGCGCCGTCGAGCCACGGCGCCGCCGACTCCGGATCGTTCCGCTCCAGCCACACCGAGGCCAGGGCGTTGTGCGCGACCGCTTCGCCGTGCCGGTCCTCGGCCGTTCCGAAACACCGCAACGCGTCGTCGAACGCGTCGAGAGCCGCGTCGAGTTCACCGGTCACCCGGTGGACCGAGCCGGTTCCCAGCGCGGACACGGCCTCGCCGTGGCGGTGCCCGAGACCGGCGAAGACCGCGCGTGCCCGCTCGAAGGCCGCGAGGGCGTCGCCGTACCGGTCCTGGTACAGGTGCAACTGCCCCAGATTGCGGAGCAGTGCAGCGGCCCGCGCCCCCGAGGAAGCCGGCAGCGCCTCCAGGACCAGCCGATGCGTACGCAGCCAGTCGTCGTAGTAGCCGCGCATGTCGAAGAAGCTCGCCAGCTCGATCGCGAGATCCGCGGCCCGCGGGACCTGCCCGAGGGCCACCGCGGACTCCACCGCGGCAACGAGGATGCGGCGCTCGCTCTCGAACCACTCCACCGGCCTCTCGGCCACCGCCGGCGCGACGGCCGCCGCCGGTCCCGTCACCGGCGCCTCCTCGCCCAGCACACCCAGGAACCGCGTGGGCATCGCGGCATTGGCGCGCCGGGCGAGCGCGATCAGACTGTCGACCACCTGCACCTGCCGCCGGCGGTGCGCCTCGTCCCCGTCCGCCTCGCCGCGTTCCCGGGCGTAGCAGCGCAGCAGGTCGTGCATCCGGTAGCGCCCGCCGAGCCGGTCGGCCCCCACCACCTCCACCAGATGCTCGTCCAGGAGCACCTCCAACCCGGCGGCGGCCTCCTCCGCCCGGCCCATCGCCACGGCCAGGAGCCAGCCGGACACCGGCTCGTCCGCGAGCCGCCCGAACGCACGGAACGCCGCCGCCGCGGCCTCCGGAAGATGGCGGTAGCTCAGCTCCGCGCTCGCCCGCACCTCCATCTCGCCCGCCTGCAGCTGGTCGAGGCGCCCGCGCTCGTCGTGCAGGAAGTCCGCCAGAGCCCCGGCGGTCCACCCCGGCCGGTTCGCCATGCGCGCGCCGGCGATCCTCACCGCCAGAGGCAGCGAGCCGCAGGCCGTCAGCACCCGATCGGAGTCGACCTCCTCGCCCCGCAGCCGCTCCGGGCCCACGATCGCGGCGAAGAGCGCGCGCGCCTCGTCCCGTTTCATCACCCCCAGCGGGTGGGCGTGCGCGGGCAGCCCCGGGACACGACGGCGCGAGCTCACCAGCACCGCCGAACCGCCCGTTCCCGGCAGCAGCGGCCGGACCTGCGCCGCCCCCGCAGCGTCGTCGAGGACGATGAGGAGGCGCCGCTGCGCCAGCCGGGAACGGAACAGCGCGGCCCGCTCGCTCAGTTCGGCGGGCACGGAGCTGTCGATGACACCCAGGCCGCGGAGCATCTCGGCCAGCACGTCGGACGGGTCGCGCGGCCGGTCGCTCATGCCGCCGAGATCGACGAAGAGCTGCCCGTCGGGGAAGGCCTCCCGCACCCGGTGCGCCACGTGCACCGCCAGGGTGGACTTGCCGGAACCCGGCGCACCGGACAGCACCGCGACGACCGGCTGCCGTCCCGCGGTCGACAACAACCGCTCCAGGCCCGCGATCTCCTCGGTGCGGCCCGTGAAATCCGGTACGTCCATAGGCAGTTGGCACACCGGCCCGAGCTTGCGGGCCCGCCGCCGCACGTACCCGTTCACCTCCTCGCCGGTGGCCCGCAGCGCAGCGCCCGGCTCCACACCGAGTTCCGCCGCGAGGACCTGCTCGGCCCTGGCGTACGCCGACCGGGCCTCCGCGTTCCGGCCGGAGCCGTGCAGCGCCCGCACCAGCATCTGCCACAGGTCCTCACGGAGCGGATCCTCGGCCAGCCGGCTGCGCAGCTCGGCGACGACGGGTGCGTAGTCCCCCAGCTGCAGGCGTAATTGGAGGCACTCGTCGACGGCGGCGGACCGCAGCTCCTCCACGGTGGTGATCACCGGGTCCCACACCACGCTGGAGGGCACGTCCTGCAGCACACTGCCGCGCCACAGGGCGAGAGCCGACTCGTATCCGCGCAACGCGGCCGTGTCGTCCCCGGCGTCCCGGTCCGCGCGGGCCCGCGCCAGACGCTGCTCGAAGAGCAGCATGTCCAGCTCCTCCGGCGGCACGTCGAGCGTGTACCCCGACGGCCGGGTGCACAGCCCGTCGGTGGGCACCCCCGCAGCGGCCAGGGACCGTCGCAGGGCACGCACGTAGGTCCGGACATTGGCGACCGCCGAACGCGGAGCCCCGCCGGGCCACAGGACCTCGGTCAGCACGTCGAGCGAGACGAACCCGCCCGGCTGCAGCAGCAGAGTGGCCAGCACCGCCCGGGGCTTGGGGCCGCCGACGGGGACCGTTTCCCCCGCCGACCGCACCCGGAGCGGTCCCAGCACACCGAACGCAGACTCCCCCATGTGTGTGCCTCCGCGGCAACTCGGTGGTCGGCGGTCAGCCTAATGGCGGGCCGCGGAACCGCACAGGGGTTCGCCGGGAATCCCGCAGGGGCCGCATCGCAGTCCTTGAAGGGGAGTTGGGGTCCTGGGGGCGTCCGTCCGGGTCACTGCCAGGCCCGTACGAGGTCTTCCGGCCCCCAGCGGGCCGCCAGCGGCACATCGTCGGCGAGCCCGCTGCGGGAGACCGCGACGAGCGGAGTCTCCTCCGCCGCGCCCGGGACGGCGAGCAGGTTGCGCACCAGAGCCTCGTAGTCGTGGCGGTGGAAGGGCTGGTCCTGGAGCCACTTGACGGAACCGAGGAAGTGCACCCCTCCGGCCACCGGTTCCCGGTCGGCGCCGACCAGGTCGATCTCCGGGTTGTTCTGCCGGTTCCACCAGCCGCCGACCGCCTCTGTGTCCGGCCACCTCTCGTTGGGGAGCAAACGAAGCAGCGCCTCCCGGACGATCGGTTCCACCGCGCGCCCGCGCCAACTGGTCCAGCCGCGCTCGATGCGTTCCAGCGCCACGTCGCCCCGGCCGCGCTCGATCAGCGGCAGCCCACGGTGCAGAAAGGCCAGCCAGAACCGCAGGTACGGGTCGGCGATGCGGTAGCGCCTGTTCTTGCGATCGGACTTGGTGGACAGGGGGAGGTCGGCGGCCAGCACCCGTTTGGCCAGAAGCATGTTCAGCAGTGGGGTCAGTATCCCGGAGGGCAGTGCGCCTGCACCGCCTGCCCGGGCGGCGATGGTGGAGAAGGTTCGCTCGCCGGCGCCCACGGCCTCGAGCACGGCCCGGGCATGCGAGGCCTCGGGGAACTCGCCCAGCAGCGACAGCTCACCGGTCACCAGCAGGGGCGAAAGGGGATGCTTCATGGACTCGGCCAGGAACTCCCTGCGGCTCGTCCCGGGCCGCCACGACTGGACGATCTCCGGAAACCCCCCGGTGATCAGTAGGGCGTCCATCGCTTCCGCAGCCCCAGGCGCGTGGCAGCCTGCACATCCCCCAGGTGCAATGGATCGACGGTCAACTTCGCCGCCCTCCCGAAGAACGGGCGATCATGGGTCTGCAGCGCCTCCCTCACCGAGATGTCACTGCCGACCAGGATCAGCAGCACCGGCTTGGCCGACAGGTGCCGGTCCCAAACCGTCTGCAGTGCGCCCTCGAACTCGCGGTCCTGCTCCACCAGCCACGGCACTTCGTCGATCACCGCGATGCTCGGGGCGTCGTCGGGCAGCGCGAGAGCCAGGGACCGCAGCGCCTGGTTCCAGTCGCCCGTATGCAGTCCGGCCACCAGATCGGCTCCGGGGAGCGAGGACTGGGCCAGTGCGGCGGAGAAGTCCGACCGCTCGGCCACGGGGTTGCGTCCCCGGGTGGCCTGGAAAACCGTGTACGGCACCTCCGACCGGTCGCAGAACTCCTGAGCGAGCCGGGACTTCCCCACGCGTCGCCGCCCCGTCATGATCACTGCCTGGCCACGCGTGCTCACCGTGCCGTTCTTCACCGGATCGAACCGGTGCTCCAGACGTTCCAGGTCCAGCGTCCTGCCCTTGAAATCGCTTACCTGCGAACCTCCGTTGCCGGACAAACGTAGGTCCCATCTTACGTAGATTGAATCTACCTTTGATGGAGAGCGCGAGATCCACCGGATCATCGATGAACGCATGGCCGATCCGGCGCCCCGACGTTCCGCGCGATGCGAGGAGGTCATGAGGGAGACGCTGGAACGCAGTGAGTGAGTACCGCACCGTCTCCCGCCCCGAGGCTCAGGACGAGCTTCGCAGGATCCCCCGCGACATGGCGCTCCGCATCCTGGTGAAGCCGACCGAGCTGGAGAGTGATCCGCTCGGTTTCCGCACCACGGCACTCGTGTCCCGTCCCGAATGCCGTCGCCTGCGCGTGGGTGACTACCGCGTCATCTGCACGGTCGACAAAGGCGCACTGGTGGTGCGGGTCGTGCAGGTCGGGCGTGGTTCCACCGTCTGCGACACCTGATCCTGCGCGAGAATCGGAGGTGGTCGGAATCCACGCCCGGGTGGCACCGCCCCCAGCCGGAGCAGGTCGCCGTCCGAACCTTCCGCCGACCCGCCGACCCGCCGAGCGGTGCTCCGCAGCAGGGTCAGGACTTCAGGAAGGCGAGCAGGTCCGGGTTGAGGACGTCCGCGTGGGCCGAGTGCATGCCGTGGGGGTACCCCTCGTACGTCTTGAGGGTGCCGTTGCGCAGCAGCTCGGCCGACTTCGGGCCCGCGTCCGCGTAGGGCACGACCTGGTCCTCGGTGCCGTGCATCACGAGGACCGGGATGTCGATCTTCTTCAGGTCCTCGGTGAAGTCGGTCTCCGAGAAGGCCTCGATGCACTCGTAGTGGGCGTTGGCGGCGCCCATCATGCCCTGCCGCCACCAGTTGTCGATCAGCCCCTGCACCGTCTCCACTCCCGGGCGGTCGAAGTTGTAGAACGGCCCGGAGGGCACCTCGAGGTAGAACTGCGCACGGTTGGCGGCCAGCGCCGTCCGGAGTCCGTCGAACACCTCGCGGGGCAGGCCCTCGGGATTGCTGTCCTTCTTCACCATGACCGGAGGCACGGCGCTGATCAGGACGGCCTTGGCCACCCGCCCGGGCTCCGCCCGCGCCACGTAGCGGGTGACCTCGCCGCCGCCCGTCGAATGCCCGATGTGCACGGCGTCCCGCAGGTCCAGGGCACTGGCCAGGGCGGCCATGTCGTCGGCGTAGGTGTCCATGTCGTGCCCGGTCGACGCCTGGTCGGACCGTCCGTGGCCCCGGCGGTCGTGTGCGATCACGCGGTAGCCGTAGGAGAGGAAGTACAGCATCTGGGTGTCCCAGTCGTCCGCGCTCAGCGGCCAACCGTGATGGAAGACGAGCGGAGTCGCCTCCCGCGGACCCCAGTCCTTGTAGAAGAGGCGCGTGCCGTCAGGAGTGGTCACCGTTCGCATGATGCTTACCTCCGCCGAGAGTGCGAGCAGTCCGCCGCGCAACCGCCCCCGACGTCGGCGAGTCCGCTCGTTCTCTCCGGGCTCCCGCCCGACGGACACGCAGCGACATGGTGTCCTTCCTGCCACGGTAAGGACGCAGGGGAGGTGCCGCACGCCGAACACGTACCGAGCCTCCGCGCCCCATTCGTCGACAGTGCGGCGGCGGTTGAGGCACCGGCCCAAGGCCTGGTCATCGGCTCGAACGGCGGCGGCCTGATCTATGTCGCCCGGCCCGATGGGGCCGTTTTCCGGACGCGGACGGCGTCGCTGGACGAACCGGAGCTCGACACGGTTGCCGATGACCTACGACAAGGTCGATAACTGGGAAAACATGAAGACCGGTCTGACAATTGGGGCTTTTTCGCCTGTGTCGTTGTCTCAGTCGGGACCTGCATCGCTGTCGGTGCAGCAGTTGCTTCTGCGGCGCTGGTGGGGCAAGAGCTGGCGCCATGTTCGGCTATTCTAGAGGCTGCTAATATGTGCATCTTCTTCGGCGCCGAGAGCGAGGTGTGTGAATGGCAAAGGGGAAAGCTAAGACAAAGATTCTCAGGAGGAAGTCCTCCCTTATTCTTGCCTGGCTTTGCGGACTTCCGCTAGTGGGCTTCGTTGTCGCTGCTATTGTTCGTTTGACGCAAGGCTTGGACGGTGATGCACTATCTGTAGCAGGCGCTTGCTCGGCTGGAATGGCTCTCGTGTGGCGAATATCTCGATCGCACATTCTCCTCCAGGGAGCGGCTATCAAAATCGCCAACCCACTCATGACCTATGTTGTTCCGTATGCCTGCGTTCGTCGAGTTGAGCTAGATGGAACCGGTACGCTCAAGGTGACAACGGCTGCTTCCGTCGAGCTGACAGCTACTGCTTTCGGCGGCTCTGTATTGGATCACTTTATCGGATCTTCAGGGCGAGCTGTGGAGGAAGTCAATGCGGCTGTGAAGCGTGGCAGGAGTAGGAGTCGTGGCGCTGCAGGTGTAGAGCGTCGCGTGACTCTTTCTTGGGTAGCTGATCTGAGTGCCGTCGTAGCCGTCGTGTGTGGGCTGCTTGCATTTATCGCGTAGATGCCTTTTCGGCGGCCGGGCCCACCAGGTCGAGCAGCAGGCCCGTCCCGAGGGCCACAGCCACCGGTGCAGCGCGAGTTCGTAGAAGATGCACGTTTCCTTCTCCGCTCCATGGTGGAAGCCGGACCTGAACCTGGCGCACGCAGGGCGGCACATCGCATGCAGGTCCTCGGTGGGCTCCACGCCGCCGTCTCAGTCGAGCAGCAGGCTCAGCACACGGTTGGATACGGGGAGTACGTCCGTCCGCCGAAGATTGTCGGTCCCCACCGCACGGCTCCGCTGCCGGGAACGGCGGTCGACGCAGTGAACGCCCACCTGGAAGATTTCCCTGTGGCCGGGCAGGAGGGGCGGCTCGTCACGGGGCCGCAGGGTGGCACACCAACGCGGCCACGACGCTCAACATCCATGCCCACACCACCTTTGCAGACTCCCTGCGGGCGCAAGCCGTGCAGCCGCCCGCCGCGGGTCAGGTCGCCCTGCACGCGCCGCTCACACGTTGAAGCGGAACTCCACCACGTCGCCGTCCTGCATGACGTAGTCCTTGCCCTCCATGCGGGCCCGGCCCTTGGCGCGGGCCTCGGCGACGGAGCCGGCCTCCACCAGCTCCTCGAAGGAGATGACCTCGGCCTTGATGAAGCCCTTCTGGAAGTCGGTGTGGATCACACCGGCCGCCTCGGGAGCGGTGGCGCCCTTCTTCACCGTCCAGGCCCGGGACTCCTTCGGTCCGGCCGTCAGGTAGGTCTGCAGGCCCAGCGTGTCGAAGCCGACCCGCGCCAGCGTGGCGAGTCCCGGCTCCTCCTGGCCGACGGACTGCAGCAGTTCGAGCGCGTCCTCGTCGTCGAGCTCGGCGAGCTCCGCCTCCAGCTTGGCGTTGAGGAAGACCGCCTCGGCCGGGGCGACCAGCGCGCGCTGCTCCTCCTTGAACGCCTCGTCGGTCAGCTCGTCCTCGTCGACGTTGAAGACGTAGATGAACGGCTTCGTCGTCAGCAGGTGCAGCTCGTGCAGCGCCTCTGCCGCCTCGGTGCCCTGGCGGATCCCGGCGGAGAACAGGGTGCGCCCGTCCTCCAGGATCTCCTGCGCCTCCTTGACGGCCTTGACCAGCGGCTGCTTGTCCTTCTTGACCCGGGCTTCCTTCTCCAGCCGCGGCAGCACCTTCTCGATGGTCTGCAGGTCCGCGAGGATCAGCTCGGTGTTGATCGTCTCGATGTCGTCGCCGGGTGCCACCTTGCCGTCCACGTGGACCACGTTCTCGTCCTCGAAGGCGCGGATGACCTGGCAGATCGCGTCGGACTCACGGATGTTGTGCAGGAACTGGTTGCCCAGCCCCTCGCCCTTGCTCGCGCCGCGGACGATGCCCGCGATGTCGACGAAGTCGACGTTGGCCGGAATGACCTTCTGCGAGGAGAACAGCTCGGCCAGCCTGTCCAGCCGCGCGTCGGGGAGGCCCACGACACCGACGTGCGGGTCGATGGTGGCGAACGGGTAGTTGGCCGCCAGGACGTCGTTCTTGGTCAGGGCGTTGAACAGGGTCGACTTGCCGACGTTCGGCAGGCCGACGATTCCGATCGTGAGCGACACGTGGCGACTTCCCGTAGCGGTGGCTGGTGGTGCGGCCCGGCGGCGTGCGGGCCGGTCCACCAGTCTACGGGCGCCGCTCCGCCCCCACGGACGCCGTCCGTGCCTCCGCGTCCACGGCACCGTCACTCGATCGTCGAACGGGGTGACGAAGTCGTACCCGTGCGTGTTCATGCCGGGTTTTCCGGCCCGCGGCGGCCTACGTTGGTGCAGTGGAGCAGCAGAGTGCGCGCAGGCCCGCCGTGAGGCGGCCGTGGCCCTTCCGTCCGGCAGCGACGGCAGGGGGACGAGACGTGCGGGGCGGGGGAGACGGCCCCGCCGCCCCGCGAGGAACCGGCAGGCCGTACGGACCCGGCCCCGCGCGCCCGGCCCGGTCGGAACTCGCCCGGTTCGCCGCCCGGCTGCCCAGGCCCCGCCTCACGGCCTTGGGGGTCGGGGTGCTCGCGGCGCTGCTGATGATGCTGCTGGGGGCACTGGACGCCCTGCTGCTCGACGCCCACCGCGCGAGCTACGGCATCTGCTTCGTGATGGTCAGCACGGCGATGGCCTGCTGGGTGCGGCAGCAGGACCTCTACGCGGCGCCCGTCGCCGCCCCGCCCGCGTTCACCGCGGGACTGCTGTTCGTCAGCCCGGGCTCGGGCGGCTTCACGGGTCTGCTGATGGGCCTGTTCACGGGCCTGTCGCTGCAGGCCGCCTGGCTGTACGGCGGCACCCTGCTCGCCGGCCTGATCGTGCTGGCGCGGCGGGTGTGCCACGTCCTGCGCCGCCGCCGGGCCGGCCGCACGGCACGCACGGCCGGTGCGGGCGGCAGGGGCGCCGCCGGGGCCGGGAGGGCGCCCGACCGGAGCGGTGTCCGCCGCGCCCGGACCGGCTGACGCACCGCACGTACTGCTCCGGCACGGCCCGCCCTGCCCGGGCGGCGACGGAAGAGGCTCAGCCGGCCCGGCCGGCCGCCTCGCTCCGCAGGTCCCTGCGCAGCTCCTTGGGGAGCGAGAACTGCATGTGCTCCTCGACCGGCTGCACCAGTTCGACGTCCTCCCAGCCGCGTTCCCGCAGCCACTCCAGGACGCCGTCCACGAGGACGTCCGGCACCGAGGCGCCGGAGGAGAGGCCCACCGTGGTGACACCGTCCAGCCAGGCCTCGTCGATCTCGTCCGCGTTGTCCACGAGGTGCCCGTCCTTCGCGCCGTGGGCGAGCGCGGTCTCCACCAGCCGTACCGAGTTGGAGGAGTTCTTCGAACCGACGATCAGCACGAGGTCGGACTCGGCGGCCACCTTCTTGATGGCGGTCTGGCGGTTCTGCGTGGCGTAGCAGATGTCGTCGCTGGGCGGGCTCAGCAGGTTGGGGTAGCGGCCCTGGAGTGCGTCGACCGTCTCCATCGTCTCGTCCACCGAGAGGGTGGTCTGCGACAGCCAGACGACCTTGTCGGGGTCGCGCACCTCGACGTTGCCGACGTCCTCGGGCCCGTCCACCAGCGTGATGTGCTCCGGCGCCTCTCCGCTGGTGCCGATGACCTCCTCGTGGCCCTCGTGCCCGATGAGGAGGATGTCGTAGTCCTGTTCGGCGTACCGGACGGCCTCCTTGTGCACCTTGGTGACCAGGGGGCAGGTGGCGTCGATGGTGGCGAGCTTGCCGCGCTCGGCCTCGCGGTGGACCTCCGGCGCGACACCGTGGGCCGAGAAGATCACGATCTCGCCCTCCGGCACCTCTTCGGTCTCCTCGACGAAGATCGCGCCCTTCTTCTCGAGCGTCTGCACGACGTACTTGTTGTGGACGATCTCGTGGCGTACGTAGATCGGTGCCCCGTACTGCTCCAGGGCCTTCTCGACGGCGATGACGGCGCGGTCCACACCGGCGCAGTACCCACGGGGGGCGGCGAGCAGGACGCGGCGGTTGCGGGCAGGCGTTGCAGTCATGGCCCCATCGTACGGGCGGGTTGTCGGCGCCACCTCGTAGCCTCGTCCGCATGGCTTTGCAGACGACGGCCGAGGCCCCGGTGACGGTCGGGAGGATCTCGCAGCTCATCGGGCAGTGGGTCCACCGGCTCGGCGCGGTATGGGTGGAGGGCCAGATCACGCAGCTCAACCGCCGTTCGCGGCAGAGCTGGGTGTACCTGACGCTGCGTGACCCCTCGCAGGAGGTCTCGCTGTCGGTGGTGTGCCCGCCCGACGTCTTCGACCGGGTCGCGGACACGGTCACCCAGGGCGCGCGCGTGGTGGTGCACGGCAAGCCGTCCTGGTACGCGCCGCGGGGCACGCTCTCGCTGCGTGCCGCCGACATACGGCCGGTGGGGGTCGGGGAGCTGCTGGTGCGGCTGGAGCGCCTGAAGCGCGCGCTGGGTGCCGAGGGCCTGTTCGACGCGGACCGCAAGCGCCCGTTGCCCTTCCTGCCCCGGTGCATCGGGCTGGTGACCGGCCGGGCCTCGGACGCCGAGCGCGACGTGCTGCGGAACGCCGCGCTGCGCTGGCCCGCGGTCCGCTTCGACGTGCGGCAGGTGGCGGTGCAGGGCGTGCACGCCGTGCCGCAGGTGACGGAGGCGGTGCGGGCGCTGGATGCCGAGCCCGGCGTCGATCTGATCATCGTGGCGCGAGGTGGCGGGAGCCTGGAGGACCTGCTGCCGTTCTCCGACGAGAGTCTGGTGCGTGCGGTCGCGGCCTGCCGTACCCCGGTGGTGTCGGCGATCGGTCACGAGCGCGACGCACCCCTGCTCGACCTGGTGGCCGATCTGCGGGCGTCCACCCCGACCGATGCCGCGAAGCGGACGGTGCCGGACGTGGAGGAGGAGCACGAGCGTGTCCGTGCGGTGCTGGAGCGGTCCCGCCGGGTGATGGCGGCCGTGATCGAGCGTGAGGAGCGCGGCCTCGCCGCGGTGCGGAGCCGGCCGGTCATGGCGGACCCCCACGTCCTGCTGGAGGACCGCGAGGAGGACGTCGCGATGCTCGCCGGGCGGGCACGGCGGTGTTTCGGGCACCTGCTGGACCGGGCGGAGGACTCCCTGGCGCACACGCGCGCCCGGGTCCTCGCGCTGTCCCCCGCGGCGACGCTGGAGCGGGGGTACGCCGTGCTGCAGCGCGCGGACGGCAAAGTGGTGCGCCGGGCCGCCGACGTGGCCCCGGGGGAGGAGCTGCACGCCCGAGTCGCGGAGGGCGGTTTCGGCGTCACGGTGGACGGCGCGGCCCTGGGCGACGGTGTCGGCGGCGGCGCCTAGCCTGGGGGCATGACGCAGACGGAGGAGTCCCCGCTGAGCTACGAGCAGGCGCGCGGCGAACTGGTCGAGGTGGTGCAGCGCCTGGAGGCGGGCGGCTCGACGCTCGAGGAGTCGCTGGCCCTGTGGGAGAGGGGCGAGGAGCTGGCGCGGGTCTGCCGGGAATGGCTGGAGGGTGCCCGCGCCCGGCTCGACGCGGTCCTCGAAGCCGAGGGGGCCGAGGGGGTCGAGGGGGCCGACGACATCGAGGACGCCGAGTCCGCCGAGGACGCCGACGGGGAGGGGTGACGCCGGAGGCGGAGGGCCCCGTGGTTGATTGAAGCTTCAAGAGGTCTCTAGGGTGGCGCCGCAGATCGGCCGGTGAGCAGCCGGCGCCCCGTCCACGGAAGGCAGCCCGCCATGACCCTCGTCCTCGACACCGCGGCCCAGGACCTGCTCTTCCGCGAGGCCCACACGGCCGGCACCTTCACCGACGAACCGGTGACCGAGGAGCAGATCGCCGCCGTCTACGACCTCGTGAAGCTGGCTCCCACCGCCTTCAACCAGTCGCCGATGCGGATCACCCTGGTGCGCAGCCCCGAAGCCAGGGAGCGGCTGGTCGCGCACATGGCTGAGGGCAACCGGCCCAAGACGGCGACGGCGCCGCTGACGGCCGTCCTCTCCGTCGACCTGGACTTCCACGAGCGGCTCCCGGAGCTCTTCCCCGCCGTCCCGGGGCTCAAGGACGGCGTGTTCGCCGAGGAGGCGGCACGGGAGAGCGCCGGCACCTTCAACGCGGCTCTCCAGGCCGGCTACTTCCTGCTCGGCATCCGCGCCGCCGGCCTCGCGGCCGGCCCGATGACCGGCTTCGACAAGGCGGGTGTGGACAAGGAGTTCTTCGGCGACGGCCGTCAGAAGTCACTCATGGTCGTGAACATCGGCCGCCCCGGCGAGGGCGCCTACAAGCCGCGGGGCCCGCGCCTCTCCGCGGACGAGGCGATCACCACGCTCTGAGCGGCCGGTCCGGCCGCCGGCTCAGCCCCGCGCGTCCTGCGCGGCAGGTTCGAGCGCGGCGGCCAGCCGCTCCAGCTGCGCGGGCGAGGCCGTGCCCGTGACGACCGTGGTCACCTCCGGGCCGCTGCGCACCAGGGCGTCGTACTTGTGCCCCGCGTACCGGGCCCAGGTCTCCCCGCCGATGCGCACCGTGGCGCCGGTCCGCCGCGCGCCGTAGGTCACGTCCTCGACGAAGGACTCCTGCTCGGCGTCGCTCTGCTCCAGCGCCGCGTACTCCTCGTCCGGGGTGACGAAGCCGAGGTGCCAGGCGGCGCCGTCGGGACCGGCGCCCTCGTACGTCACGGAGGTGGCGCGCCAGTTCCCCGGCAGCCCCTCCGGGGCGGCCACGGGGTAGGGGGCCGCCCGGGACGCCGTTCTCAGCTCGACCCGGTAGGACACCGGCCGCACCGGGTCCCGGTCCGTGTCGTGCGGGACGAACAGGTAGATCACGCCGGCCGCGAGGGCCACCACGGTCACCGAGAACACCATGTCCCGGATCATGCGGATGCCGCTCTTCTTCTCTGCTGCCACCCGCCCATCGTCTCGTACCCCCTTCCTGCCGAGATGCCCGGGGTGTCGTGGCGGAGAGACGGGGAAGCGCTCAAACGTGGGCACTGCTGCTCACATTTCCACGGCTGTATAGAGTCGGGGGTAACCCTCACCCACGGCCGTCGCCGTACAGAAAGGTGCGCTCCGATGACCGAGAACCATTATCTGCCGTCCCAGCTGGAGCCCGGGCCGGAGGCGCCGGACCGCAACCTCGCCCTCGAACTGGTCCGGGTCACCGAGGCCGGTGCCATGGCCTCCGGGCGCTGGGTCGGGCGCGGCGACAAGAACGGCGCCGACGGCGCTGCGGTCAAGGCCATGCGGACGCTCGTCTCCACCGTCGCGATGAACGGTGTGGTCGTCATCGGCGAGGGCGAGAAGGACGAGGCCCCGATGCTGTTCAACGGCGAGCGGGTCGGCGACGGACACGGTGCGGAGTGCGACGTCGCGGTGGACCCGGTCGACGGCACCACGCTCACCGCGAAGGGGATGGGCAACGCGGTCTCCGTCCTCGCGGTCGCCGAGCGGGGAGAGATGTTCGACCCGTCCGCGGTGTTCTACATGGACAAGCTGGTGACGGGCCCGGAGGCGGCGGAGTTCGTCGACATCGACGCGCCCGCCTCGGTCAACGTGCGCCGGGTGGCCAAGGCCAAGGGGCTCGCGATCGAGGACGTCACCGTGGTGGTGCTCGACCGTCCCCGGCACCAGGGCATCGTCAAGGAGATCCGCGAGGCCGGTGCCCGCATCAAGTTCATCTCCGACGGCGACGTGGCCGGCGCCATCATGGCGGTCCGGGAGGGCACCGGCGTCGACATGCTCCTGGGGGTCGGCGGCACGCCGGAGGGCATCATCGCCGCCTGCGCGATCAAGTGCCTGAGCGGGACCATACAGGGCAAGCTGTGGCCCAAGGACGACGCCGAGCGGCAGCGGGCCCTGGACGCAGGGCACGACCTCGACCGGGTCCTGCAGACCGACGACCTGGTGGGGGGCGAGAACGTGTTCTTCGTCGCCACCGGCATCACCGACGGCGACCTGCTGCGCGGTGTGCGGTACCGCGCCGAGACGGCTTACACGCAGTCGCTGGTGATGCGGTCGAAGTCCGGCACGATCCGCCAGATCGAATCCACGCACCGGCTGTCGAAGCTGCGGGCCTACAGCGCTGTCGACTTCGACCGCGCCCGCTGACCCGGTCGCCCTCGCCCCGGGCCGAGCCGCCTGAACAGGCCATCATCACATCGAGTGATTCCTTGGCCGTGTATTGCGGGTCGCGACCGAGGGTTGCCAAGCTGTTGCGCACGGTCGAACCCCCGGGAGGGCACGTGCCATTCGGTGAGCAGCCCGCGTACCTGCGTGTCGCCGGTGATCTGCGGAGGCAGATCGTCGACGGCAGCCTGCCCCCGCACACCCGTCTGCCCTCCCAGGCGAGAATCCGCGCGCAGTACGGCGTCTCCGACACGGTGGCGCTGGAGGCCCGCAAGGTGCTCATGGCCGAGGGGCTGGTCGAGGGCCGCTCCGGCTCCGGCACCTACGTGCGGGAGCACCCGGTGCCGCGTCGCGTGGTCCGCACCGGCTACCGGGTGCCGGGCGAGGAGCCCGGCACCTTCCGCCAGGAGCAGGGGGACGAGGCCGCGAAGGGCACCTGGGAGGCGTACAGCGAGCAGGAGGAGGCGGCCCCCGCCGTCGCGGAGCGGCTCCACCTCGAGCCGGGCGCCCCGGTCATGCGGACCCGCTACGTCTTCCGCGAGGAGGGCGAGCCGGTGATGCTCTCCACCTCCTGGGAGCCGCTGGAGATCACCGGCCGCACTCCCGTGATGCTCCCCGAGGAGGGCCCGCTCGGCGGCCGCGGCGTCGTCGAGCGCATGGCGGCCGTAGAGCTGGTGGTGGACAACGTCGCCGAAGAGGTCGGTGCCCGGCCCTTCCTGGCGGACGAGGCGGTCGCCCTGGGGGAGGTGCCGGGGCGGCTCGCGCTGGTCGTCGAGCGCACCTTCCACGCCGGCGGGCGCCCCGTCGAGACGGCCGACGTCGTGGTGCCCTCCGGCAGGTTCCGGCTGACCTACCGGCTTCCCGTCGGATAGCCCACCGCCGCACCCCCACCTTGCGTCGGCGTGCTCCGCCCGCCGACGCCACCGACGGGCCCGCAGTCAGGCGAACACGTGACCGATCTTCGTGCACCCGTTGCCCCGGAACGACTGCGCAGGGTGAGACCCGGGGGCTAAGCTCCCGCTCATGCGGAAGGTGAGCGGTGACCACGGCCCTGTTCTGCCCTGGCTCCTGGTGCGTCAGGACGCATCCGGCAACCGCTACCGCGTCGGCAGCTACGCCACCCGCGCCGAGGCCCAGCAGATGGCGGACCGGCTCGCCGCGCAGGCGCCGCCCGCCTCCCGGGCCCCGGGCGACGGCTATCTGGTGGAGGCGCGTGACCGCGCGAGCGGTGGGTGAGGCTGAGCACGTGCAGAATCGGGTATGTAGCCATTAGTCTCGTTCGGCCGGGTTGTTCGGCCGAATGGATACCCGATCAGGGACGTGGGCGGTGTGGCAGAGACCGCGGGACCGAGGGGCGCGAGCAGCGAACCGGCCGGTGAGGGAACCCGCGTCGCACCCGACGACGGGGGCGACGAACCCCGGACGGACACCGGGCGCTCTGCCGGCCTCTCGCCCAACGAAGCCATGTCCTCCCTGCTGGACACGATCCGGCTGGGCGTCATCATCCTGGACACCCGCGGCCGGGTGATGCTGTGGAGCGGATCGGCCGAGGAGATCCTGGGCTGGAACCCGGGACACCTCGTGGGCCATCCGATCGACGCCTTCCTCCGCCCCGTGGGGGATATCAGCCCCGAGCAGCAGTCGGCCGAGATCTTCGCAGCGCTCCGCCGCGACCGCCGCTGGCGCGGCATCCTCCGCGTGCACCACGCCGACGGCCACCCGCTCACCGTCGAGAGCCGGGCCTTCCTGATGTCCGACGGCGACGGCGCGCCCTACGTCGCGCTGAGCCTCGCGGACGTGGGCCAGCTCCGCGCCATCGACCACGACCTCGCCGCACTCAACGCCCTCTTCGGCTCCTCCCCCCTCGGGTTCGGCCTCTTCGACACCGAGCTGCGCTACGTGCGGGTCAACGAATCCCTCGCCCGGCTCAACGGCGTGCCCGTCGAGGACCACCTCGGCCGGACCGTCCACGAGGTGCTGCCTCCCGCACTCGCCGACCAGGTCAGCCGGATCCAGCACTCCGTGCTGCACACCGGAAGGCCCGTCATCGACCTGGTGACCAACGCCCCCGACGGCGTCGGTGCCCGCTCGGTGTCCTACAGCCGGCTCACCGACGACCGCGGCCAGGTCCTCGGCCTGAGCTGCTCCGTCATGGACGTCTCCGAACGCCGGGCGGCACTGGACAAGATCGAGAAGGCCCGGCAGCGGCTCGCCCTCCTCGACCATGTCGGCGTCGCCCTCGGAGACTTCCTCGACGTCCGCAACATCTCCCAGGCACTCGCCACCTCCCTGGTGCCCCGGTTCGCCGACTACGCGGGCGTCATGCTCGTGAGCAACCTCGTGCACGGCGGCGACCTCCCCCGGCGCAGCCCCCTCGCCGGCACCCCGCTCCTCCAGCTCGGGGTCGCCGCGAAGGACCGGGGCCCTTCGGTGCGCCGCATGCTCCGCGTCGGGCAGGACATCGCCTTCGAGACCGGCTCCTACTTCGGCCGCACCCTCACCACCGGCTCCCCCTACCTGATCACCTCGCAGCAGGAACTCACCGAGGCCACCTACCCCGACGACCCGAAGGTGCTCGCCGCTCTCGACCTGGGCATCCACTCCCTCATGGTCGTCCCGCTCCGGGCCCGCGGCATCGTCCTCGGTCTGCTGGTGATCAGCCGCGCCGCCGAGAGCGACCCCTTCGACCACGACGACCTCGCCCTCGCCATGGAGGTCGCCGACCGGGCCGGCACCTCTCTGGACAACGCACGTCTGTACGCCCGCGAACGCGAGGGCGCACTGATGCTCCAGCGCGCCCTGCTGCCGCAGTCGGTCCCGTCCCCGCCGGGGGTCCAGGTCGCCTACCGCTACGTGCCCGGCAGCAGCGGCACGGAGGTCGGCGGCGACTGGTTCGACGTCATCCCGCTCGCCGGCGGCCGCGTCGCCCTCGTCGTCGGCGACGTGACCGGGCACGGCCTGCGCGCCGCGGCCACGATGGGCCGGATCCGGACGGCCGTCCGCACCCTGGCCGGGCTCGACCTGCCGCCCGACGAACTCCTGCGCCGCGTCAACGAACTCGCCGACGACCTCGCGGCGGGCCCGGACGACCCGCTGCTCGCCACCGCCCTCTACGCCGTCTACGACCCGTCCACCAGGCGGTGCCACCTCGCCAAGGCAGGGCATGTGCCACCGCTGCTCCTGCTGCCCGGGCCGGAGGGCGGCTGGCGCTCCCGCATCCTCGACCTGCCCAGCGGTGCGCCGCTGGGGGTGAGCGGCGTCCAGTTCGAGACGGTGGAACTCGACGTGGAGGAGGGCGCCGTCCTGGTGCTCTACACCGACGGGCTGATCGAGAGCCGCGGCGAGGACATCACCGACGGCATCGAGCGGCTCCGCGAACTGCTGTGCGCCCGCACGCCCGCGCCGACGCTCGACGACGCCTGCGACGCCGTCATCGCCACCCGCGCCGCCAGCGGCCGCAGCCGCAAGGACCCCGAACGCTCGGTCGTCAGCCCGTCGGTGCCGGCCGACGACGCCGCGCTGCTGATGGCGCAACTCGGCGGACTCCCCGAAGGGAGCGCCGCCTCCTGGACGTTCTCCGCCGAGAGCTACGCGGTGCGCAGGGCGCGCTCCGTCGTCCGCGACACGCTCCTCGAATGGGAACTGCCCGAACTCGTCGACACCACCGAGTTGCTGGTGAGCGAACTGGTCACCAACTCGCTGCGCTACGCGCACGGTCCGATCGGGCTGCGCATGGTTCGCGGCGGTTCCCTGCTCGTCGAGGTGTCCGATCCGCTGCCCGCTCCTCCCCAGCCCCGTACCGCGACCGAGGAGGACGAGGGTGGACGCGGCATCCAGATGGTTGCCCGCGAGTCCCGCCGGTGGGGTACCCGTCACGGTCCGATCGGGAAGACCGTCTGGTTCGAGCTGCCTCTGCTCGGATAGGAGACCGGTGGAGGCTCCGGAGAAGCCGCGGGGCGCGCGGGCAACGTCGCCCTGCCGCCGGGCGGCGGAAGCGGTGCCGGTTTCCCGGAGTCGGCAAGGGCGTGTTGCTCCCGGCCCGGGCCTGCGACAATGCTCCGATCGGCGGACACCTGTGACGGGAAGGGAAAGCGTTGAGCGATATCCCAGTCGAGGCGGCGGGCAAGCCGGACGACGTGCGCCGGGCGCTGGCGCTGCTGAACGCGGCCGGAGCGCGCATCGGGAACACGCTCGACCTGGACGCCACGGCCCGTGAGCTGCTGGACGTCGCGGTGCCGCAGTTCTGCGACCTCGCATCCGTCGACCTCTACGAGGCCGTGCTCGCCGGCGACGAACCTCCGGCCGCCGGAGCCACGGAGGGCAGTGGCGCGCTCCGCCGCGTCGCCTTCGCCAGCGCGGTCTCCGACGCACCGCTGCCGCTGCCCTCGGACGCCGAGGGGCGCGGCGGCACACCGGTGTCCGTGGGATCCAGCCACCGCTACCCCGCCTCCTCCATCGGCGCCGAGGCGCTGCGCACCGCCCGCGTGCGGCGCGTCAACGGGAGAGAGGGCACCGTGCCCGCGCAGTTCGGCGTGGTCGTGCAGTCCACACTGGCCGTTCCCATGGTCGCCAGGGAACGGGTGCTGGGCCTGGCGCACTTCTCCCGTGTGAAGGGCAGCGGCGCCTTCGGAGAGCGGGACGCCGCTCTTGCCGCCGAACTCGCCGCACGCGCGGCGGTGTTCCTCGACAACGCGCGGCTTTACCGCCGCGAGCACGAGCGGGCGCTCATCCTGCAGCGCAGCCTGCTGCCACCCGGCAACCCCGAAGCGGCCGGTCTGGACATCGCCTGCCGCTACCTCCCCGGGAACCCCGCCACGGAGGTCGGCGGCGACTGGTTCGACGTCATCGACCTGCCCGGCCACCGCACGGCTCTCGTCGTCGGCGACGTGATGGGCCGGGGTCTGCGCGCCGCGGTCGCGATGGGCGAACTGCGCACCGCCGTCAGGACCCTGGCGCTGCTGGACACCGAGCCCGCCGAGGTGCTCGGTGCCCTCGACGAGATCGCCCAGGGGCTCGGCGCCCCGGCGGACAGCCGCCGGCGGACGCGCCGTCAGCCCGACGGGACCGAGGACCTGGCCGAGGTCTATCTCGCCACCTGCGCCTACGCCGTCTACGACCCCGTCACCCGGCGCTGCACCTTCGCCAACGCCGGCCACCTGCCGCCCGTGCTGCTCGACCCCGAGGACGCCGAACGCCCGGACGGCGGCGGCCTGCTGCTCGAGGTTCCCAAGGGAGTGCCGCTCGGCGTCGGTGGAGAACCGTTCGAGCAGATCGAGGTGGAACTGCCGGACGGTGCCCTCTTCGCCCTCTACACCGACGGTCTCGTGGAGTCCCGCGACCACCCGCTGGACGAGGGGCTCAACGCGTTGCGCAGGGCGCTCTCGCGGCCGCCGAAGGCCCTGGAGGACGTCGCCGACCGCGTGTTGGGCGACCTCGACGTGCACCACGGCGAGGACGACATCGCGCTGCTCGTCGCACGGGTCGAGGGGATGCCCGCCGAGTCCGTCGGTGACTGGTGGCTCGAACCCGCACCGCAGTCCGTGGCACGCGCCCGCGACCTCGCCGTCGAGCAACTGGCCGCGTGGGAGCTGGGCGCCCTGGCCGACACCACCGAACTGCTGGTGAGCGAACTCGTCACCAACGCCCTCCGCCACGGCGAGGGCGAGATACGCCTCCGCCTGCTGCTCGACCGCACCCTGGTCTGCGAGGTCTGGGACTCCGGTCTGGTGCAGCCGCGCCGCCGCCGCGCCCGGGTGACCGACGAGGGCGGGCGCGGACTCCAACTGGTGCAACTGCTCAGCCAGGCATGGGGGAGCAGGAAGACACCGCACGGCAAGACGGTGTGGTTCGAGATGGACCTGCCCGACGGGCGCACCACGTCGCAGGACCCCACCGAGGCGCTGCTCGACCTGTTCGGGGAGGAGGTCGGAGCGTCCCGGTGAGCGCGGTCGGCGGCCCTCAGTCCGCCGAGCGGACCCAGCCCCGGGCCACCATCCGCCCGTCGTCGCTGCGGCGCTCGGAGAGGAACAGCGGTACCCGTCCCTCCCGCACGCGGATGCCGTCCACGTAGACGCCGCGGCCCTGGTAGACGGAGTCCGCGGCGTACCGCCAGCGCACCGCCGTCGTGCCGGTCGGCAACTGCCCTGCGGCATGCAGCCATTGGCGTTCGGAGAAGCCCGAGACCGAACCGTCGGTCCGCCAGTCGTGCCGGCCGGCTCGCAGTCGGAGCGGCACCGGACTCCAGTCCTCCTCGCCCGGGTTGTGCACCGTCGCAGCCTCCACGGTGCACACGTCGGTGGACTCGGTGTCGTACCAGAGCCGGAAGTCCAGGGACGCCGGGCGCTCGGCGGGGCGGCGGAAGGGCGCCCGCAGCGTCGCCGTGGTGGCGTCCTCCTGGCCGGAGAACCACGCCGTCCGTCCGACCGCGGGCGCCACGGGCAGCGCGCGCCCCAGATGCCGTGCGGGACGGCGCCGGTAGTCGCTGGAGGTGCCCCACTCGCGGGTCGGGTGCACCCGGTTGGTGAGGAGCACGTACACCGTGCCGGACAGCGGATCGCCGACGAGGCAGGTGCCGGTGTAGCCGGTGTGTCCGAACGCGACCGGCGAGGTCAGGCCGTCCATGTACCAGCGCTGGTTCAGCTGCCACCCCAGGCCGCGGGCCGCCCCGCCGCCGAACTGCGGGTTGCGGTTGGTGAGCAGGGAGCGCACGGTCTCCTCGCGCAGCAGCCGCGTGCCGCCGTACGTGCCGCCGTTGAGCACCATCTGCCCGAAGATCGCCATGTCGCCCGCGGTGGAGAAGATGCCGGCGTGGCCGGCGACGCCGCCGAAGTAGTAGGCGTTCTCGTCGTGGACGCTGCCGCGGACCATGCCGCGTTCCGTCCAGGGCTGGTACTCCGTCGCCGCGATCCGCTCCAGCTCGGCCGCGGAAGGGTTGTAGCCGGTGTCGCGCAGCCCCAGCGGCCCCGTGACCAGCTCCGCCACCAGAGTGTCCAGCCCCTTGCCGGTGATCGCCTCGGCCACCTTGCCCGCGGTGATGAGGTTGAGGTCGGAGTAGGTGTAGTCGGTGCCGGGCGCGAAGGTCAGCGGCTGGTCGTAGATCGCCTGCATCCGGGCGGCGTCGCTGTCGTGGCCCGCGAGGCTGATCCATGCCTTCATGCCGGAGGTGTGCGTCAGCAGCTGCTCCACGACGATGGAGGACTTGTCCGCGTCCGTTCCGTCGAAGTCCGGCAGGTAGTGGGCCACGGGTGCCGTGAGCGCGAGGTCCCCGCGTTCGGCGAGGATCGTCAGCACCACGGACGTGAACAGCTTGGAGACCGAGGCCATGTCGTAGAGCGTGTCGGGCCGGGCGGCCACCCATTCCTCGCGCGGCAGCTCCACGGGGGCGCCCGCCTCGGCGTCCCAGCTCGCGTACCGCAGGGCGTACCCGCGGGCCGCGTGCTCCACGATCACCCCGTTCCGGGCGGCGAGCACCACGAATCCCGGGTGGGAGGGGTGACTGCGCCCCGGGCCGGGCTCCATGAAGGAGGCGGCGGTGGGCACGATCCGGGCCACGTGCTCCGCCAGCAGCCCGGCACGCCGCGGACTGCCCGGCCGGAGGGTGCGCGGCCGGAACGTCAGGTCCTCGGGCGTGACCGTGGGAGCGCCCGGCGCGTCCGGCGCCGCGGGAAGCCCCGGTGCGGCGGCCGACGGGCCCGCGAGGGGAAGACTGCCGGGCAGAACGGCCAGGCCGCCCATCGCCCCGATGAACCGACGTCGTCTCATCCCACACCTCTCACGCCTGCGGACACGGCACCGACGAAGCGTCAGCGTAGACGGCGCAGGGCCGGTTGTGACCGGTCCTGCGCCGTCGCCGTTGGCGCGACCATTGACGCCGCGCCGGGGTTCATCCGGCGCGGCGGACGGTGAAGGCGGAGCGGCCGCGCACCCGGAGCACGGTCCTGCCGCCCTCGTACGTGGCCTTGGCGTCCGCGCAGCGTGCCCGGCCCTCGACCGCGACGACCGCTTCTCCGGCGTCGGTGCGGAAGTCCACCGCACCGTCGCGGATGCGGGTGATCTCGGCGGTCGCGTAGGCGATCCGCATGCCGCCCGCCGCCAGGTCCAGCGGCAGCATGACGGCGCTGCGGCCCGGCAGGTGCAGCGTCTCCCCGCCGAAGAGAGGCTTGCCCTTCTCCGCGACCGTGAAGGACTCCGGGACTCCCGAGCTGACGTTGAAGGCGTGCAGCAGCCGGCCGCGGTCGCCGTTCTCGGTCGTCAGCAGGAAGACGCCCGGGACGTTGCCGGTGTGGGTGAGCGTCGGCGCGGTGCCCAGTGCCCGGACCGCCTTCATCCAGAAGTCCAGGTCGCACCGGTAGTCGCAGGTCACGACCACGGCGCGGCCGGCACCCACGGGGATGTCGAAGCCGCACCCCTTCCCCGTCGAGACCTCGCGCAGCACGGTGTCGCCGCGCGAGGGGGTGCACAACTGGGCCTTCGGGACCCGGATCTCCGCACGGGGCGCCGCCCAGCCGTGCGACGTCGCCGAGAGCCAGAAGCGGTCGGCGTCCGTGAGGGTTCGGCCCACTGTCAGGCCGAGTGCCTCGGCGAGGACGGTGCAGTCCTCGCCCGCCATGTCGGCCACCGGTACCCGGCCCGACAGCAGCAGTTTCCCTCCCGCGCGGAGGTACCGCACCAGCCGCTGCTGCAGGGCGCGGTCGAGGTGCTCCCCGGTGGCCAGCCCCAGCACGGGAGTACGGGACGGGTCGACGTCGCGGGCCTGCAGGTCGAGAGCCCGGTAGCGGAAGCCGCCGAGGAGGAGGGCGCGGGAGAGCGCGTCGCGCGGTCCGAAACCGCGGTTGTTCTCCAGATCCCGCACGGTGTCGGTCACGGCGTCGCTCTCCGGCGGCCGGTATTCGGTGAGGTAGTGGTCCGGCACGAAGCCGAGCGCGAGGCCGTCGTACTCCTGGCGCATCGGTGCGAGCGCGGACGCCAGGCCGTTGACCGCGTGCACGCACTCCTTGAGCGGCGCGAATCCCAGGTTGCGGCGTCCTTCGGGGTCGACGGGCGCGGCGAATCCGTGCCGTTCCCCCGTGATCCCGATGCGGTCGTTGCCGTCGCCGACGGGTTCGTCCAGCTTGGGGTTCCTGCCTCCGGCGAACAGGTAGTAGTTGATCATCTTGACGCCCTGTGCGAGGCAGAGCCGCGACTTCAGGCCGCTCGCCTCCGCGTCCGACTGGTTGCTGAGGTCGTTGCCGTAGTCGGCGTGACCGGCGTCGAACTCGGCGGTGGTCAGCGGCTGGTCGGTGTCGTGGACGGCGTCCATGAAGGCGTTGACCAGGTACAGGTCGACCACGTTGCCGATGTTCAGGCTGCCGAGGTAGAAGTCGGCGCCGGAGATCATTCCGGGCTTGCCCGCGTAGGTCTCCATCAACTGGCTGATGCCGATGGGGAAGTTCTTGGCGCGTCCGCCGCCGGTGCCGTGAATGTTGACGAGGAACGGCAGCCCCTTCAGTCCGTTCCGCTCCGCGGCGTCCCGGAGCGCTTCGACGTACCGGGAGAAGCGTCCGCGCATGAAGGTGCCCAGGTCGTGCATCAGGGCCTGGGCGTAGCCGTTCCGCGGAGTGCGGATCGCGGCGTCGCGCTCGTCGGCGGGCTTGCCGGCGAACGGATAGCGGCCGCCGAGGTCCGCGCCGTAGGTGCGGTCCAGCCAGCCGTTGAAGTCCTTCAGCAGGCCGTCCGTGAGATCGGGGGAGTTGCTCACCCAGGCGAGCATGCCGATCTCGTTGTCCAGTTGGCAGGCGATCACGCCGGGGCGGCCCTTGCGGTGGCGGCGGCGTGCGATCACCGGGATCACCGCGTCGTACCAGCGCCGTGCCTCGTCGAGGAAGGCGGGAGCCAGGTAGTCGACCGTCTCGGTCGGGGCCTCCTTGCCCATCCAGCCGGTGGGCACGATCTCCGGGTGCTCGTCCCGCACCCGCTGCGGCACGCCCTGCCCCTTCAGTTCGGCCATGTTGAACGGGCCCGGCCGGGGGATGAAGTGGAAGCCGTTCTCCAGGCAGAGGTCGATGAAGGCCCCGAGGTCGCGTTCCGGGCGGGTGCGGCCCGTCACGTCCAGGGTGCCGTCGGGGAGTTCGTGCCACAGCCACGGTACGTAGCTGGTGATGGTGTTGAGTCCGGCCTCCTTGGCCCGGTCCAGACGGGACTGCCACTCGTCGCGCTTCAGGCGGAAGTAGTGGATCTCGCCGGCCAGCACCAGCACCGGTTCGCCGTCGATGAGCAGGGTCTTGTCGGCGTATCCGACGGTTGCCGCCGGCCCGTCGGCCGCCGCCCCCTCCGCGGGGGTGCGGGGGGCGGCGGCCGCGGCCGGAGCGTGCAGGCCGCCCGCAGCGGCGGCGGCCGCGGTGGCGGCGGTGCCGCCGAGGACGGTCCGGCGGCGCACAGCGTTGTCGTGGTGGGGCATGACGGGTCTCCCGGGCTTCGGGGCGGGTGGGGACGTCGGTGCCGAAGGACTGTATGCGCTTTCAGAAAGCGCATACAAGAGTGGTGCAGCACCTTTCCCCGACGAGGGCGCGAGCAGTGGAGACCGCCGCCGGCCCCGTCACGCGGGTGCCCCGGCGGAACGTCAGCGCGCCACGCGGAAACCCGTGTTGCCGCTGGAGCTGTCCGGCGTGTTCCCCATCCGCGCAGAGGTGCGGTAGCGCAGGCAGTACGAGGCGTGACACAGGTGCGAGCCGCCCCGCAGCACCCGCGTGTCCCCGGTCGGCGGCCCCGCCGGATCCTGCCGCGGCCCCCGCTTGTGGAACCCCGGCGAGAAGCGGTCCGCACACCACTCCCACACGTTGCCCGTGGTGTTGAACAGCCCGAAACCGTTGGGCTCGAAGGCGTCCACGGGGCAGGTTCCGGCGAAGCCGTCGGCCGCGGTGTTGCGGTCCGGGAAGGAACCGCGCCAGATGTTCATCCGGTAGGTGCCACCCGGATCGCGCTCCTCGCCCCAGGGGAAGGGCTGCTGCTCCAGACCTCCCCGGGCCGCGTACTCCCACTCCGCCTCCGTGGGCAGCCGCACACCCGCCCACGCGCAGTACGCCAGGGCGTCTGCGTGGCTCACGTGCACCACGGGGTGGTCCGCACGCCCGGCGGTGTCCGACCCCGGGCCCTCGGGGCGGCGCCAGTCGGCACCGAACACCTGCCGCCACCAGGGTGCGGCCGCGGCCCCCCGGGTGGGCGGAGCCCCGGCGGGCAGGAAGCCGGCGAAGACGAAGGACCAGCCGAACCGCTCCGCGTCCGTGACGTGGCCGGTCGCCGCGGTGAACTCCGCGAACTCGGCGACGGTCACGGCGGTGGCCGCGATACCGAAGGGGGAGAGCGCGACCCGCCGCACCGGGCCCTCGCCGTCGGCCGGGTACGGGCCGTCCGCGGAACCCATGAGGAAGGCCCCGCCGTCGAGGTCGCGCCACCCGCGGTGCGGCTCCGGCGTACGCGCCGCTTCCTGCTCGTGCCCCGGCACGGCGGGCGGTGCGGCCGGAGGCCCGCCCCCGCGGGAGGGCGCGCAACATGCGCGGGGTGCGTCCTCGTCCACCGTCGTTCCCTCTTCCCGTCGACCTCGACCGCCCGGCCCCGGCGGGACCGGAACCCATGCTCCGTGCGCCGGGGGCCCGGACCAAATCGGCGCCGCTCCGCAGCCGCGGCGGAGGACCGGCGTCCTCAGCCCGCAGCGGGGAGGACGCCCTCCGGGGTGTCCCCGAGTTCCGCCTGCAGCCTCGCCAGTTCGGCCTCCAGCTCGTCCCGCACCGCCGCGTACCCCGGATCGTCGTACACGTTCCGCAGCTCCTCCGGGTCGGCCGCCAGATCGAAGAGCTCCCACGCGGGTTCCCTCGGCGACGGGTCGGCGCCCGAGGCCCCGGAACCGTGCCCGGGGTACCGGATGAGCTTGTGGGTGCGGGTCCGCACCCCGTAGCAGGCCTGCACACCGTGGCAGACGTCCAGATGCATGTAGTAGCGGTAGTACATCGACTGCCGCCAGTCCGGCGGGGTGCCGCCCCGCAGCAGCGGCAGCAGGCTCCGCCCCTGCATGCGCGGATGTGCCGGAACCCCGGCCAGGTCCAGGAGGGTCGGCGCGAAGTCGGTGTTCACCACGATGTCGTCGTTGACCGAGCCCGGCTCCACCTCTCCGGGCCACCGGACCACCAGCGGGATGCGCAACGACGGCTCGTACATGAACCGCTTGTCGAACCAGCCGTGCTCGCCGAGGAAGAAGCCGTGGTCGGAGGTGTAGGCCACGGCGGTGCTGTCCGCCAGCGCCGTGATGTCGAGGTAGTGCAGCACCCGCCCCACGTTCTCGTCGAGCGCCGCGACGACCCGCAGGTACTCCTTGATGTAGCGCTGGTAGCGCCACTCGCGTTCCTCGTGCGGCGAGAGCCCCTCCGGCACCGGCTGCTTCAGGTCGTGCGGTTCCAGGTCCGCCATCCGCATGCGGGCCTCCGCCGCGGCCGGTGCGCGTCCGGAAAGGTCGTCGTGGAGGGTGGACGGCGCGGGGATCTCGTCGTGCTCGTAGAGGTGGCGGTGGCGGTCGGCCGGCTCGAACGCCCGGTGCGGGGCCTTGTGCTGGATCAACAGGGCGAACGGCCGGTCGGGGTCCCGTTCGTCGAGCCAGCCCAGCGCCAGGTCGGTGATGATGTCCGTGACGTAGCCCCGGTGGGGGTGCTCGCCGTCGGGGCTCACGAACGTCGGGTCGTGGTAGACGCCGTGCTCGGGCAGGATCTCCCAGTGGTCGAAGCCGCGCGGATCGCTGTCCCCGCCGTGGCCCAGGTGCCACTTGCCGATCAGGGCCGTCTGATAGCCGGCCTCCCGGAGCATCTCGGGGAAGGAGGGCTGTGTTGCGTCGAAGGTGTGGTCCGGCCCCTCCAGCGACGTCATGCCGTGCACATGGCTGTAGGTACCGGTCAGCAGCGTGGCCCGGGCCGGTGAGCAGATGGCGTTCGTACAGAAGGTGTTGTCGAACCGCATGCCCTCCGCCGCCAGCCGGTCCACGGCCGGGGTGCGGTTGATGACGCTGCCGTAGGCGCCGATCGCGGGGGCGGCGTGGTCGTCGGTCATGAAGAGCACGATGTTCGGGCGGTCGCCGGGCATGCGGAGGTCCTTCCTCGAAGGGGCGCCGCCGGGCCGCCCCCGTCAGGAGGGGCGGCCCGGCGGCACGGCTGCGGGATCAGACGCCGAAGTCCTCGCGGGAGATCAGCGGCCTCAGGTTGCGGGCGAACGCACCCTGCCGGAAGGGGCGCTGGAGGAGCCCCGGACTGAGCATCTGGGCGAGGGCGGCGGCCACCATGCCCTGGTCGAGGGAGAGCATGCGGTCACTGACCGTTCCGGTGCGGACGTTGACGGAGTCGTAGAAGCCGTACCCCTCCTCGTACACGTCGAAGTCCCGTTCCAGACGGCGGAGGTTGGTCATCGCGTCCCGCGGGGCCATCAGCATCGCCAGCATCGCCGCGTGCGGGGTGACCACGCCGTTGGTGTACTCCGACGGCTCGGGCGACGGGGAGCCGTACGGTACGTAGGTGCGGTCGGTGTTGGAGCAGTAGCCGCTGTTGGAGATCCCGAAGTACTGCACGCCGTACTCCTGGTAGCCGCCCTCCGGGACATTGGAGGGAGAGAAGCCCCAGTAGCCGTACTCGGCGTCGTGCAGCCCGTGGTCGCGCTGCCCCAGCACGTGGTTCCGGAGGCTGACACCCCACGAGCCGGGCGACCAGCGGGCCGACGGCACGAACAGCTCCGGCATCAGCGCCTCGAACATCGAGCCGCCCCAGCCGGGTACGTGCTTGCGTCCGCGGTAGGTGTAGTGCCCCGCCCAGCGGCGGACGCCGTCCTGCGTCACCCAGCGGCCCTCCGGGGGCATCTCCTGGTCCTCGCGGTCCGGCGGCAGCGTGCGCAGCATGCGCCAGTAGTGGTCGCCGGGCACCGTGCCGTCACCGAGCCCGAGGTAGCCGGAGATCCGCGTCTCGGAGCACAGGGCACCGTAGAAGTACGGCGTGAGGGCGTCGTCGTCCACCCAGAACCCGGTGTGCATGTGGCCCGGGTGGGTCTCCGGGTCGTCCGCGTCGTAGGGGGCGTAGAAGAACGACCAGTCGATGTCCCTGCGCATCCGCCGGATCCGTCCGGCCACCAGCGGGTCGGCATCCTCGGCGATGCGCAGGCCCACGTCCAGCCAGCCGTTGTCGACGGTCGACAGCAGCTTGGTGACGGGGCTGCCGCTGCCGGGCCACTCCTCCAGCACCTCGCCGGTGTGCGTCTCGTACCAGTTGAGCCAGAAGCCGTGGACCCGCTGCATGCGTTCGATCGTCGCGACGGCACGATCGAGGCGGCGGTGCATCTCCGCCCCGTCGATGACACCCAGCCCTGCGGCCGCGACCGTCGCCCACAGCCAGGCGCCGATGTTGGTGGACGAGGTGTTCTCGCTGAGCTGCGGAGCGCCGTCGCCCAGCGCGATGTTGTCGGCCGGCAGGCCCGTCTCGGGCGACACCATCGCTTCCAGGGAGCGGTAGGTGTCGGCGAACCAGCCGCGCAGAACGGCCTCGACCCCGCCGGAGGCGGCGCCGGCGGTCCGCGCCGCGGCGCCGGTCGCGCCGAGGGCGAGCGCGGCCGAAGCCCCGGCCGCCGCGCCGAGGAGAGTACGTCGGTGCATGAACTTCCCCTTTCCTGTGCTCGTTTCCCCGGGCCCGGGGACGTCCCCCGGGCCGGGTCGTTCTCGTGCGGAGGGGCACGGAGCGGCAGGGGCCGCGGCGTGCGGGGCCGGGAGCAGCCGCCCGACGGATGCCCCCGGTGGTGGTCAGGTGCGGGTCAGACGCAGCGCCCGGATGCCGGGCATGGGGAGATCGAGGGACAGTTCGGCGGTGCCCTCGGCGTCCGCCGTGACGGGGACCAGCGGCTCGGGCGGCAGCACGTCTGCGGCCCGCAGTTGCTCCCACTGGCCCGCGTCGGGCCAGTCGCCGCCGCCCAGTTCGTCCCAGACGGCCTGGATGTTGCCGTGCTCGGCGTCCACCCGCCGCACCTCGGCCCGGTAGGAGGTGCCCGGTGTCAGCCCGGTCACGCGGAGGGTGGTGGTGCGGTCCAGCGCGGGCGCGCCGTCGATCTTCGACTGGTCCAGGGTGCCGTTCCACACCAGGACGTCGAGCGTCGAACCGTCGTCCGCCCGGGTGGCCAGCGCCTCCGTCAGCCCGTCGGCGCCGTCCCCCTCGGTGGTGACCGGCATGCGGCCGCCAGCCATGCCGTCGAGCATGTCGAGCGCCCAGAACCGCGGCTTGCGCAGGTTGCCCACCGTGAGCAGGCCGAATCCGCCGTGGAACAGCTTCGGCGGACGGCCGAGCTCCTCGAAGTGGTCGGAGGCCACCCAGTAGGCCAGGCAGTCGGTGGACGCCAGTGCGCTCTTCATGCCGCGCAGCACGAACGGGGCGGCGAACACCGAGTCGCTGACCCGGTGGAAGTGGGTCGGCGTCACGCCCCACTCGGTCCACAGGATCTCCGGCTCCGGCTTGCCCGTGGCCTGGGCGAACGACCGGGTCTGCGGCCGGAAGTCGAGCGGCGCGTTGCCGTAGGTGTGGGTGGAGACGAAGTCGATCGGGACGTCGTGCTCGCGGCAGTGCTCCAGCAGCGGGCCCACCCAGCCTGCCGCGGCGGAACCGGGGCCGCCCACCGGGATCCGCGGATCGACGCCCTTCACGGCGCGGGCGGCGGTCTCGTACAGCCGGTGGTACTGCTCCTGCGTGCCGTTCCAGAAGACCTCGAGGTTGGCCTCGTTCCAGACCTCGAACTCCCAGGTCGCCACCTCGTCGGCGCCGTACCGCTCGCGCAGGTGGACGGTGAGTTCGCGGCACAGGTCGCCCCAGCGTTCCCAGTCCTGCGGCACGGACACGATGCCCTTGTACTCGAAGACCGTGTACGCGGGATCGGCCGCCAGCTCCGCCGGCATGAAGGAGAGTTCGACGACCGGCTTGAGCCCGGTGGCGAGGAAGCGGTCGTAGACCGCGTCGAGACCGGTGAAGTCGAAGGTGCCGTCCGCGCGCACCGCGACGCACTCCGGCAGGAACGTGCCGTGGGCGCGCACCGTACGCACCCCGAGCTCGTCGCGGACGATGCCCAGTGCCGCCTCGTACTCGGCGGCCACGTCGGAACCGCCCGGCCCCGGGCCCTCGGACCAGGTGAGCATCGACAGGTGCTCGGCGCCGATCATCCGGTTCCAGACGCGGGGGAGGGGCGCGGTGGGGGCGGCCGCGTCAGCGGTCACGGTCACGCCGGCGGGGGAGGAGCCGGGCGCCACGGCGCAACCGGAGACGGCGTCCTCGGTCATCGGCCCGGGGCCGGCATCCGTCCAGGACGACACCTTGTACCAGTAACCCCGTCCCGGTTCGGCGCGGGTGTCGGCGTACGGCGGGTGCGGGACGGCGAGGACGTCGCCGCCGAGGTGGTCCAGCGGCTCGAAGGGGCCGTGCACCGAGTCGGCGCGGTGCACGAGATAGCCCAGGGCCCCCTCCACCGGACGCCACTCCAGCAGTACGTGCCCCGTCCCGTCCCGGGAGCGCAGCCCCTCCGGGGCGGGCAGATCGGCGGTGCCGGTCAGCGGCCGGTCGCTGGGGAGGCCGATGCGCTGTTCCCAGTCGAGTCGTGCGTTCACGGTCATGTGGGGGTTACCTCCATGTATGCGCTTACCCGGCATCCGGGAAAGGTCGTCGTACGGACGGGATCGGCCGCCCGGGATGCGGTCAGTGCGGGGCGCGTTCCGCGGCGCGCCGGGGCGTGGGGGTCACTTGAGTCCGGCGGTGGCGATGCCCTGGGTGAAGTAGCGCTGCAGGACGATGAAGACCAGCAGCACCGGCAGCACGACCAGGAACGCACCGGCCATCAGCACCCCGTTCGAGCCGTCGGCCTGCGTCGGGTCGATCGCGAACACCGCCAGCGCCACCGGCAGGGTGTACTTCCCCGGGTCGTTGGTGGCGACCAGCGGCCAGAGGAAGTTGTTCCACGAGCCCAGGAAGGTGAAGATCGCCAGCGTCGCGAGTGCCGGCTTCACCAGCGGCATCGCGATCCGCCAGAAGATGTACCACTCCCGGGCGCCGTCGATCCGGGCGGCCTCCAGCAGCTCGTCGGGGACGCCGAGCATGAACTGCCGCATGAGAAAGACGCCGAAGGCCTGTGCCGCGAACGGGAGGATCAGCCCCGCGTAGGAGTCGATCAGCTCCATCTTGCTCATCATCACGAACATCGGCATCAGCATCAGGTTGCCCGGCACCATCAGTGCGCCGAGCACCACGCCGAAGACGCCGCGCTTCCCCGCGAAGTTCAGCTTCGCCAGGGCGTAGCCCAGCATCGAGCAGAACACCAGGTTGCATGCCGTGACCACGGTGGCGACCAGAGTGGAGTTGAGGAAGTGCTGCCCCATGTCGAGCAGCGCGAGCAGCTCCCGGAAGTGCTCCAGCGTCCACTCGTGCGGAATCCACACGGTGGGGCTGGCGCCCAGTTCCCGCTCGGTCTTGAAGGCGGACAGCCCCATCCACGCGAAGGGTGCCGCCATGGCGGCCATGCCCACCCACAGCACGCCGAGGGTGAGGGTCTTCCGCGCCCGCGACGCCCTGCGGGTGCGCCGGAGCGCGTCGGTCGCGGTGCGTTCCGTTGCGGGGGCGGTCATGTCGTCCTGTCCTTCAGCAGACGGAGCTGGAGCAGCGTCACGGCGAGGATCACCGTGAACAGCACGTACGCCATTGAGCTCGCATAGCCCATGTGGAAGAAGTTGAAGCCCTCCTTGTACATGTGGAGGGAGACCGTCAGCGTGCTGTCGTTCGGACCGCCCTGGGTCATGACGAAGGGCTCCTCGAAGACGTTGAGGAAGCTGATCGTCGTCATCACCGAGACGTAGAGCATGGTGGGGCGCAGCAGCGGTACCGTGATGCGCCGGAACTCCTGCCAGAGCCCGGCGCCGTCGATGCGGGAGGCCTCCCGCACCTCGATCGGGATGGACTGGAGTCCCGCCAGGAACAGCACCATCGCCGTACCCATGTTGCGCCAGGCCGCCATCACGATCAGGGACGGCATCGCCAGGGTGCTGGAGCCGAGGAAGTCCGGGCCCTGCAGCCCGATCTCCTCCGCCAGGCCGGCGATCAGTCCGTCCACGGGGTCCAGCACGAACCGCCACACCACGGCGACGGCCACGATGGAGGTGACCACCGGTGCGTAGAAGCCGACGCGGAAGAAGGTCCGCATCCGGTCGATGCCGGAGTTGAGCAGCACCGCGGCGCCGAGGCCGGTCCCGACGGTGAGCGGCACGCCGAGCGCGACGAAGTAGATGGTGTTGAACAGCGAGGTGAGGAACTTCTCGTCCCCGAACAGCTCCGTGTAGTTCGCGAGTCCCACGAACTCGGCCGAGAGGGGGTCGGTGACGTTGCGCAGCCCGAAGTCGGTGAAGCTCATGGTGAGCGTCGCGAGGATCGGGAACGCCATGAAGGTGGCGAACAGGGCCAGGAACGGTGCGGAGAACAGCCAGCCGGACCCCGTCTGACGGCTGAGGCGGTCGCCGCGGCGCGCCCTGCGCCCGCCGGTGCCCCTGCCGGACGGGCGGCCGCCGTCCTGGGACGGTCCGTCCGGCAGGTCCTTGCGGCGCCCGTCCGGGGCCGTGGCCGGCGTGGGGGTACCGGCCACGGCCCCGGACGTTCCCGGTCCTCCGGAGCTGCCGGAGGAAGCGGTGGTGGCGGCCATCGAGTCAGCCCACCAGGCCCTCGGTCTGCTGCTGCATCCAGTCGGCGGTCTCCTTGGGGTCGGCGCCCTTCTGCGTCACCTTCGCGACCCCTTCGTCGATCTTCGCCGCGAACTCCTCCCACTTCTCGAGCGGCGGCACCGGGAGCGAGCCCTGGAGCTGCTTCTCGAACACCTCGCGGTAGGGGGCCTTCGCCATCGCCGGCTTGTCCCACGCCGCCTTGTTGGCGGGCAGGGAGCGGGACATCGTGTACCAGTCCGCCTGCTTCTCCGCCCCGGTCAGGAAGGCGGTGAACTTCTCCGCCGCCGCCTTGTGCGCGCTGCTGGAGAAGGTGACGAGGCTGGAGCCTCCGACGAAGGACGTGCTGGACTTCCCCGCGGGCAGCGCGGCGACCGACCACTTGCCGTCGATCTGCGGCTGCTGGTCGCTGATGTTGCGCACCACCCAGGGGCCGGAGATGAACATGGGGGCCCGGCCGGAGCCGAAGTCCTTGACGACGTCGTATCCGGGCGGCGAGCTCTTCTGCGACAGGCCGGTGTCGAAGTAGCTGCCGTAGGCCTCCAGGGCCTCGACCGCCTCGGGCGAGTTCAGCGCGGGCCTGCCCTCGTCGTCCAGGAGCCTGCCGCCCGCCGAGTACAGGAACGGCACCCACGTCTGCCAGGTGCCGAGGTCGGACGGCTGCAGGTAGGCGCCCCGCGCGGTGTCCGCCTTGTTGCGGTAGGCCTCGGCGAGCCCGTGCATGTCCTTCCAGGTCTTCGGCGCTTCGTCGACGCCGGCCTTCTTCGCCAGGTCGGTGCGGTAGTAGAGCACGCGGGTGTCCACGTACCAGGGCACCCCGTAGGTCTCGCCGTCGGAGACGTTGCCCTCCCAGGCGGCCGGGAAGAAGTCGGCCTTGTCGAAGGTCTTGGCGTCCACGGGTTCCAGGGCGTCGAGTGCGATGAACTCGCCCATCATGGTGCTGCCCATCTGGGCCATGTCCGGGAGCTCGTCGGCGGCGACGGCGGACACCAGCTTCTGGTGCACCACGTCCCAGCCGACCGGGGTGACCTCGACGGTGATGTTCGGGTGCTGCTTCTCGAACTCGTCACCGAGCGTCTGGAGGTGCTTGCCTTCCTCGCCCATGCCCCAGACGGTCAGCGTCTGCTTGTCGTCCGCGGATTTCTGCTCGGCGGCTCCGCTGCCGCCGCAGGCGGACAGCAGCAGAGCGGTCGTGGTGGTGACCGCCGTGGCGACGGCGAAACGGGGGATGAGCTTCACGGGCTCCTCCTCGGGTGTGCTGGAGCGGGGAGCGTGGCAGCGGGACCTGCACGCGTCGGTGGGGCGAGCGCTCTTGTAAGCGCATACACAACGCTGCGCGCCACGGCCCCCACAAGCCCCCCAGGGATTACGAATGCGTAACGGCGCCTTTTCCGTCTCCGCAACCGCAACTTCTTCGCCGCACGACGGACACCGGCAGCACCGTGGAAACCGGCTCGCGTGAGCGGTCCTCCAGCCGCGCGACCAGCAGCTCCACCGCCTTCTCCCCGAGAGAGCGCATCGGCTGTCGCACGGTCGTCAGCCCCGGAGCGACCATGCGCCCGAGGGGAATGCCGTCGAAACCCGCCACCGCCATGTCCTCGGGAACCCGCACTCCGCGGCGCCGCAGCTCCGCGAGCGCCCCCACGGCCATCTGGTCGTTGGCGAACAGCAGTCCTTGCGGCAGCCCCTCCGTGGAGCGTTCCGCCAGCAGCTCGGCGACCGCGCTGCGCCCCTCCGCCTGCGTCAGCAGCTCGCGTCTGATGTGCGGCTCCTCCGGCACCGGGAGGCCCGCCTCCAGGTGCGCCGCCTGGAAGCCGCGGAACCGCGCCTCGCCGTCGGGAGAGTCCGGGGCGCCGCCCACGAAGGCGAGGCGCCGCAGCCCGTGATCCCCGATGAGGTGCCGTGCCAGCGCCAGCTCACCGTCGAAGTTCGCGACCTCGACGTGATCCAGGTGATCGAGCGCGGCGTCCTCACGCGGACCCGCGAGCATCACCACCGGCAGCCGCCGCGAGATGACCTCCAGCTCCCGCGTCGGCACCGTCCGCGCCATGACGGCGAAACCGTCCACCCGGCCCGCCACCTCCGCGACCAGGCTCTGCGGGCCCTCCGCGAGAGAAGCGGCGATCAGCAGTGCATAGCCGCGGCGGCGCGCCGCGCGCTCCATGCCGCGGATGACCTCGTCGGAGTAGAGCATCCGATCCGCGTCGTCGTGGCCGTCGTCGTGATCGCTCTCCGGGTCCTCGGCGTCCGGGTCGGCGTAGTCGGGGAAACAGAGCCCCAGCACACGGGTACTGCGACTGGCCAGGCCGCGCGCGCTCCCGCTGGGCACGTAGCCCAGGGTGCGAGCCGCGGTCATCACCCTGTCGCGCGTCCCGGCCCGGACCGAATCCGGATTGCGGTAGACGCGCGAGACCGTCGCGATCGACACGCCCGCCTCGGCGGCGACGTCGTACACCGTGGGAGCATTCACCCGACCGACGCTCCCTTTGCAGCAGTGATGGGAAAAGCGCGCTCAGGCTACGTCCTGCCCCAGGTCCGGGCAAGCAGCGCCCGCGCCGCCGCCGGCCGTCGCGAGGACGGCGCAGCGGCGGCGCGGGCGGCGCCGGACGCTCCGGGCCGGCAGGGCCGGGAGCGGGTCAGCGGCGTCGGCGGATCTTGTTGCCGAGCCAGACCAGCGGGTCGTACTTGCGGTCGGCGGCCCGTTCCTTCATCGGGATGAGTGCGTTGTCGGTGATCTTGATCCCCTCAGGGCAGACCTCCGTGCAGCACTTCGTGATGTTGCAGTAGCCGAGCCCGTGGTCGTCCTGCGCGCCGGTCCGCCGGTCGAGGCCGTTCTCCTGCGCCGCGTCCAGCGGGTGCATGTCCAACTCGGCGATCCGCATGAGGAAGCGCGGCCCGGCGAAGGCCTCCTTGTTCTCCTCGTGGTCCCGGACCACGTGGCAGGTGTCCTGGCACAGGAAGCACTCGATGCACTTGCGGAACTCCTGCGAGCGCTGCACGTCCTCCTGCTGCATCCGGTACTCGCCCGGTGCCAGGCCCTCCGGCGGCACGAACGACGGCACTTCCCGCGCCTTGGTGTAGTTGAACGAGACATCGGTGACCAGGTCGCGGACCACCGGGAAGGCACGCATCGGCGTGACGGTGACGGTGTCCTCCCGGTCGAAGACGGACATCCGGGTCATGCACATCAGGCGGGGGCGTCCGTTGACCTCGGCGCTGCACGAGCCGCACTTGCCCGCCTTGCAGTTCCAGCGCACCGCCAGGTCCGGGGCCTGCGTCGCCTGGAGGCGGTGGATGATGTCCAGCACGACCTCGCCCTCGTTGACCTCCACCGTGAAGTCCTCGAGGCCGCCGTCCTCCGCGTCCCCGCGCCAGACCCGGAAGTGCGCCTGGTAGCTGCTTCCCCCGGCTGCGTCCCCGCCGGCCTCCTCGCGCCGTCCGTCGGCCTGCTCCGCGGACACGGGGCCGCCGCCGGCGCCCGGGGCGTCGGCACGGATCCGCTGCGCTGCGTCGTCCTCGCGGTCGGGGTCGTCGGCGCTCCCCGCCGTCCCGCGGGTGTCGCTCGTGCTGCTCACTGGTCGGTCAGCTCCTCGTCCGTCAGGTACTTGATCAGCTCCTCCTTCTCGAAGAGCCCCAGCAGGTCCGCGCGGATCGGCGGCATGTCCCTGCGGCGCAGCGCGATCCGGTCCGGCCCGCCGGTGTCCTCCGCCAGTGAGCAGACGAGGTTCGTCCGCCGCCACTCCCGGTCCATGTCCGGGTAGTCGTCGCGGGTGTGGCCACCGCGGGACTCGGTGCGTTCCCGCGCGGCCCGCGCCACGCATTCGCTCACCAGCAGCATGTTCCGCAGGTCGAGGGCCAGGTGCCAGCCGGGGTTGAACTGCCGGTGGCCCTCCACCCCGGCACGCCGGGCCCGCTGCCCCAGCTCGCCGAGGCGTTCCAGGGCCCGGGACATCTCCTCGCCGCGCCGGATGATGCCGACCAGGTCGTTCATCGACTGTTGGAGCTCGGCGTGGAGCGTGTACGGGTTCTCCCCCGTCGCGGCCCCCTCACCGGCCGCACCGAAGGGCGCCAGGGCCTCGGCCGCCGCCGCGTCGACCTGTGCCGCGTCCACCGACGGCCGGGCGTCGCCCGCCAGGTCCTTCGCGTGCTCCGCCGCGTACAGGCCGGCGCGGCGTCCGAACACCAGGAGGTCCGACAGCGAGTTGCCGCCGAGCCGGTTCGAGCCGTGCATGCCGCCCGAGACCTCCCCGGCCGCGAACAGTCCGGGCACGCCGACCGCCGCACCGGTGTCCGGCTCGACGTCGATGCCGCCCATCACGTAGTGGCAGGTCGGGCCGACCTCCATCGGCTGCGCGGTGATGTCGACATCCGCCAGCTCCTTGAACTGGTGGTGCATCGAGGGCAGCCGACGGGTGATCTCCTCGGCCGGCATACGGGTGGAGACGTCCAGGTACACCCCGCCGTGCGGCGTGCCGCGCCCGGCCTTCACCTCGGAGTTGATGGCGCGCGCCACCTCGTCGCGCGGCAGCAGCTCGGGCGGACGCCGGTTGGTGTCCGGGTCCTTGTACCAGCCGTCCGCCTCCTCCTCGGTGGTGGCGTACTTGTCCTTGAAGACCTCCGGTACGTACCGGAACATGAAGCGCTCGCCCTCGGAGTTGCGCAGCACGCCGCCGTCGCCGCGGACCGACTCGGTGACCAGGATGCCCTTCACGGACGGCGGCCAGACCATTCCGGTGGGATGGAACTGCACGAACTCCATGTTGATCAGCGAGGCCCCGGCGAGCAGGGCCAGGGCGTGCCCGTCACCGGTGTACTCCCAGGAGTTGGAGGTCACCTTGAAGGACTTGCCGATGCCGCCCGTGGCCAGCACCACCGCCGGTGCCTCCAGCACGAAGAACCGGCCGGACTCGCGCTCGTAGCAGAAGGTGCCGGACACCCGGCCGCCCGCGGTGTCGTCCTTGAGCACCTGGGTGACCGTGCACTCCTGGAAGACCTTCAGCCGGGACTCGTGGTCACCGGTCTCCCGGAAGTCCTCCTGCTGGAGCGAGACGATCTTCTGCTGCAGGGTGCGGATGAGTTCCAGGCCGGTGCGGTCCCCGACGTGCGCGAGGCGCGGGTACTCGTGACCGCCGAAGTTCCGCTGCGAGATCTTCCCTTCCTTGGTGCGGTCGAAGAGCGCACCCCAGGTCTCCAGCTCCCAGACCCGGTCGGGAGCCTCCCTGGCGTGCAGTTCCGCCATCCGCCACTGGTTGAGGAACTTCCCGCCCCGCATGGTGTCGCGGAAGTGGACCTGCCAGTTGTCGCCCTCGTTGACGTTGCCCATGCTGGCCGCGATCCCGCCCTCGGCCATCACCGTGTGGGCCTTGCCGAACAGCGACTTGCAGATCACCGCCGTCCGCATGCCCTGCTCGCGCGCCTCGATGGCGGCGCGCAGCCCGGCGCCGCCGGCCCCGACGATCACCACGTCCCACTGCTGGTGCTCGACTTGCGTCATAGTTGTCTGCGTTCCCTCTCGAAACTCTCGGTGGTCCGGTCGCCCGCTGCGGCGGGCGTGCGGCTCAGAAGAACCGCGGGTCCTCGAACACCCCGGTGGCCAGCAGGTACACGTACAGGTCGGCCAGGGCGACGCTGATCAGCGAGGCCCAGGCCAGCAGCATGTGCCGCTCGTTGAGCTTCCCGACGAGACCCCACATGCGGTACCGCACCGGGTGCTTGGAGAAGTGGCGCAGCCGCCCGCCCACGATGTGCCGGCAGGAATGGCAGGAGAGGGTGTACAGCCAGATGAGTGCGATGTTGGCCAGGAACACCAGCGTGCCCAGGCCCATGTGGCCCCAGGCGTAGTTCTCGTCGCGGAAGGCGAGCGCCGTGTCGTAGGTGAGGACCAGCGCGACCAGTAGCGCCGCGTAGAAGAAGTAGCGGTGCAGGTTCTGCAGGACGAGCGGGAAGCGCGTCTCGCCGGTGTACTTCGCGTGCGGTTCGGCGACGGCGCAGGCCGGGGGAGAGGCCCAGAACCCCCGGTAGTAGGCCTTCCGGTAGTAGTAGCAGGTCAGGCGGAAGCCCAACGGGAAGATCAGGATCAGCAGTGCCGGTGAGAGGCCCCACCAGCTGCCGAAGAGTTCCCAGTTGGGCCCGCCCTTCATCGTTTCGCAGTTCTCCGCGAGACAGGGCGAGTAGAACGGCGAGACGTACGGCGCGGCGTAGTAGTCGGCGTTGGCGAAGGCACGCCACGTCGAGTACACGATGAACGCGAGCAGGCCCGCGGCGGTCGCGGCGGGCGGCAGCCACCACCGGTCCACGCGGAGGTGGCGTCGGGGGATCGCGGCGCGTCCCGGGGCGCCGACGCCCTCGGGCGCGAGACCGCGCCCGGAGCTGTCCGGGCCTGCGGGCTCGGTGGGGTGAGTGGTTCCGGTGGCCAAGGGTGACTCCGTCGAGGAGGGAAGGGCGGTGGTCGGCGGGCGCGGAGAGCCGGCGGGAGTGCAACGGCCGACGCGGCGCCCGGGTCACGCCCGCGTCAACGCGCGCGGTCCCCGGGTGCTGCGCCGGCCGCCGGACCCCTAAGGGGCGTGCCGGTCCCGGGCCCCGAGCCCCTCGTCCTCGGCGTCGGTCCACAGGGCCGAGTCGTACGGCGTGTCGGGGATGGTGACCATCTCCGGGCGCGGCGGCGGCGAGGTCTGGGGGCTCGCGGCGCGGAGCAGCGCGAAGGACTCCCGCAGGTGCTCCGTGTCGCTGCGCACCCGCCTCATCTCCAGGCCGCCGCCGATCTGTTGCTCGAGTCGGCTCACACAGTGGTTCAGTTCGTCCAGACAGCGCTGGACCCCGGCCATGTCGTCCTGCAGGGTCATGTCTGCGGCACCTCCGCTTCGTTGCGGGTGGGCTCGGCTGGTGCGCCAGAGAGTGTTCCGCGTCACACTCCCGTTGTGAAGGGCGCGGACCGGGATTCCCCCGACCGAGTGTGCGAGTGGCTCGAACGGGTGGTGCGGGAGGGCCCCATGGGGCCGGTGGGCCCGGGGCGTCGAGCGCCCCGGGCCGTGGGTGCCGTCAGCAGCGTTCGGTGCTCCAGGCGTTGCTCGCGATCGGGTCCGGCGCGGCGCGCACCGTTCCCAGTGCGGAGGTGCACTCGGAGACCGTGGTCGCCCCGTTCGACCAGAACTCCTGGCCGTTGGTGCCCGACCAGCTGCGCCTGCCGACCACGGTGCCGCGGTCGTAGCTGAAGACGCCGATGCTGACGTCGTAGCCGGAATGGGTGTCGTGGAAGCTCTGCCACACCCACAGGTAGCCGTAGTTCTCGTCGCAGGCCGGCGAGTAGAACTGCTTGACCGAGCCGATCTTCTCGCCCTTGCGGTGGATCACTCCGCGGCTGCCGATCTCGTAGGCGTCGGAGCAGACGCCCGCGGCACGGGCTCGCGCGGACTGCGGGTTGCCCGCGGCCGAGGGCGCCGCGGCGGCACCGGCCGCCTGTCGCCGTTCGGGAGCGGGGTGCGGTCCGGAGCCCGCGAAGGCCGAGGCTGCCGGAAGCAGTGCCAGTGCGCCCGCCACCGCGGCGACGGCGGTCATTCTCGTACGCATCGAGGTGTTCCCCCTTGCTTCGGTCGTGTGTTGGTCCGGTGGTCGGACCGCGCCCCTCCCCGCACCCGGGGGTGCGGCGGGGCCGGCACGGTCACAGGGTTGGACAGACCGGGCGGAGCAGGGGTTGCGGTGCAAAGGGTGCATAGCGGGGCGCGGGCGCAGAGGTGTGCGCCCCTCCGGTGCGGGACCGGCGCCGGCGCACCCCGGGGAGCCGTCACGGGTCCGCGGTCAGTGCCGCGGGCGCGGCAGGCCGAACCCGCTCATGAGCTTCTCCTCGAAGGAGAGGAAGCCCAGTCTGCGGTAGAACGCGTGGTTGCGCGGGCCCTCCGGTGTGGACTCGTGGTCCGTCGCCAGCAGGAAGAACCGGCAGTGGGCGTAGCGCTCGGTCAGCTGCTGGACGAGCGCACGGCCGATCCCGCGGCGCTGGTGCCCCGGGTGGACGAGCAGATCCTGCACCCAGCAGACGGTCTCGTCGTCGGAGAGGGTCCGGGCCAGTCCCAGGAGGGCGCCGGAGCCGTCGCGCGCGGTGAGCACCAGATGGGAGTTCTTCAGGCTCCGGCAGAGTCTCCCGACGTCCCCGGCGTACCCGCCCCAGCCGACCGACTCGTACAGCGCCTGCATCTCTTCCGGGTCGAAGGTGTCCGCTTCGGTTATGTGCACGGCAACTCCCGCCTGGACGGAGCCGGCGCGCTTCGCCGGCCTGCCGTTGTATCCGAGGCGGTTTCCCACGCCGCGTCAAGAACGGGTAGGGCAGGGCGGCCACGCCCCGGCACACCTCTCGGTCCCGGAGCGGCACGGATGGGAAACGGCCGCTGCAGCCTCCTCCGGCCGGGTGGTACGGCGGCACGGATGGACGTGTCGGGGTGCCCCGCGCCGTGCGGTCCCCTTCAGTGGTCGTATCGAGCCGTAGATGCGAGACCGCCCGATCCGACCCGCGGTCGGCGGTGCGCCCCCGGAGGTCCCCGCGATGTCAGCCGCACCCCTTCTCGACACCGCCGCGCGGCGCTGCGCGGTCGTACTCGCCGCCGGCGGCCTGCTGCTGCCGCTCGCGGCGTGCAGCTCGGGCGACGACTCGCCCGAAGGCACCAGCGGCGCGGCCCGCGACCTGCGGGTCGCCCCCCGCGAGGAGGTTTCCCGCGGCGGCACCGTCCGGTGGGCGGTGGACGCGATGCCGACGACGCTGAACGTCTACCAGCCCGGTGCCACCGGCGCGACCGAGCGGATCGCCGAGGCCACCCTGCCCATGCTGTTCACCCTGGACAGCCGCGGCAGGCCGCAGGCGGACCACGACTACCTCGCCTCGGCCGAGGTCACCGCGACCGAGCCCCGGCAGACCGTCGTCTACACCCTCGCCGAGGACGCCGAGTGGAGCGACGGCCGTCCCGTCTCGGTCGCCGACTTCCGGGCACAGTGGCGTGCGCTCAACGGACGGAACAGCGCGTACTGGAGCGCCCGGAACGCCGGGTACGACCGGATCGCCGAGGTCGTCAGGGGCGAGGAGCCCCGGCAGGTCGAGGTGACCTTCAAGGAGCCGTACGCCGACTGGCAGGCGCTGTTCACCCCGCTCTACCCCAAGTCGGTGATGGGCTCGCCGCACGCCTTCAACGAAGAGGCGCGGACGAAGCTCCCGGCGGCCGCCGGACCGTTCCGGGTGCAGCCCGTCGCCTCCGACGAGGAGGACGCGGTCACCCTGGTGCGCAACCGGTCCTGGTGGGGGGAGCGGGCCAAGCTGGAGCGAATCGCGCTGACCGTCGTGCCGCCCGGCCGGCGGGCCCGGGCGCTCGCGGCGGGGAAGGTCGACCTCGCCGACGTGTCGGCCAAGCTCGCCCGCCGGATCGACGGCGTGCCCACCACGGACGCCAAGCAGGGCCGCGGCACCTCCCGGAAGGACGCGAAGGGAGCGAAGGGCGCCGCCGGCAAGAACGGCGACCTCGGCACCTACGACGTGCGGCGCGCCCTGGCGCCGTCGTACACCCAGCTCGCCCTGAACGGCGGATCCGGTCCGCTCGCCGACGAACGGGTGCGGCGGGCGCTCGCCCGCGTGCTGGACCGCGACGCGCTCGCGGACCGTGCCCTGACCGGTCTCGGCCTGCCGGCGAAGGCCCTCGGCAGTCACCTGCGGATGCGCGACCAGGCGGGGTACAGCGACAACAGCGGTGCCCTCGGGGAGCGGGACGTGGAGTCCGCGCAGGCTCTGCTGGCCGATGCCGGCTGGCGCAACGAGCCGGTGGGCGGCCGGGACGAGGAGGCCGAGGCCGACGCGAACGAAGCGAAGGGCAGGAAGGACGCCAAGAGCGGAGGGGACGGCAAAAACACCGGTCGGACCGGTTCCGTGCTGACGAAGAAGGGGGAGGCGCTCACGCTGCGCCTGCTCGTCCCGTCCGGGCCCGGTACCGAGGTGGTCCGCCGCACGGCCGCGGACGTCGCCGACCAGTTCCGCGCCGTGGGGGCCCGCACCCGTATCGAGCAGGTGGCGGACGCCGACCGGTTCCGGGAGCGCGTCACCGCCGGCGACTTCGATCTGGCCCTCTACTCCTGGCCGGCGGGAGCGTTCCCCGCCACCGACGCCGGGCCGATCTTCGCCAAGCCGATGCCCGCCGCCAACGGCTCGCTCGCCGTGCGGCAGAACTACACCCGGGTCGGCACCGACCGCATCGACCAGCTGTTCACCGAGGCGGCGGGCGAGCTCGACGCGGGCAAGCGGGAGGAGCTGCTCCGGCACGCGGACGCCCGGATCTGGGCCGCCGCCGGTTCGGTGCCGCTCTACCAGCGGCCACAGCTGGTCGCGGTGCGGGAGGGCCTGGCGAACGTCGGAGCCTTCGGCTTCCAGACGCCGCGCTACGCGGACATCGGCTGGACGCGGTAGGGCACCGGTGCTCCGCCCGGGACGGTGGGCCCGGGCGGACTAGCACACCCCGGCGCTCAGGTCGACACCCGGGGCCGTCCTTGTGCGGGCGGCCCCGTAGGATGGGGCGTGACAGGCCGCGGCGCCACGACACACGTGACGAGCCCCGGCGACCGCGCGGACCGGACCGGTCGCGCCGTCATCCACGACTCCGGGAGAAGCGCCCACGCATGCCCACCCGCCACGACATCCGTAACGTCGCCATCGTCGCCCACGTCGACCACGGAAAGACGACCCTGGTCGACGCCATGCTCAAGCAGGCGGGCGCTTTCGCGGCGCACCAGCTGGAGTCGGTCGACGACCGGGTGATGGACTCCAACGATCTGGAGCGCGAGAAGGGCATCACCATTCTCGCCAAGAACACCGCTGTGAAGTACCACCCCAAGGGGGGTGGGGAGCCGGTCGTCATCAACATCATCGACACTCCCGGCCACGCCGACTTCGGCGGTGAGGTGGAGCGCGGCCTGTCGATGGTCGACGCGGTGGTCCTGCTCGTCGACGCCTCCGAGGGCCCCCTGCCGCAGACCCGTTTCGTGCTGCGCAAGGCACTGCAGGCGCGGCTCCCGGTCATCCTGTGCATCAACAAGACCGACCGGTCCGACGCGCGGATCGCCGAGGTGGTCGACGAGACCTACGACCTCTTTCTGGACCTCGACGCGGACGAGGACCAGATCGAGTTCCCGATCGTGTACGCCTGCGCCCGCGACGGCGTCGCCTCCCTCACCCAGCCGGAGGACGGCACCCCGCCGCAGGACAGCACCGACCTGGAGCCGTTCTTCACCACCCTGCTCGAGACGGTGCCGGCGCCGACCTTCGAGGAGGACGCCCCGCTCCAGGCGCACGTCACCAACATCGACGCCGACAACTTCCTCGGCCGTATCGCGCTGTGCCGGGTGAAGAACGGCGAACTCCGGAAGGGCCGCACCGCGGCCTGGATGAAGCGCGACGGCACGGTGCAGAACGTGCGCATCACCGAGTTGCTGATGACGGACGCGCTGACCCGCAAGCCGGCCGAGGTGGCGGGCCCGGGCGACATCTGCGCGGTGGCCGGCATTCCGGACATCATGATCGGCGAGACGCTCGCGGATGCCGAGAACCCGGTGGCGCTGCCGCTGATCACCGTGGACGAGCCGGCGATCTCCATGACGATCGGCACCAACACCTCCCCACTGGTCGGCAAGGGCGGCAAGGGCCACAAGGTCACCGCCCGACTCGTGAAGGACCGCCTCGACAAGGAGCTGATCGGCAACGTCTCGCTCCGCGTGCTGCCCACCGAGCGGCCCGACGCCTGGGAGGTGCAGGGGCGCGGCGAGCTGGCGCTGGCCATCCTGGTGGAGACGATGCGCCGCGAGGGCTTCGAGCTCACGGTCGGCAAGCCCGAAGTGGTCACCCGGGAGATCGACGGCAAGCTCCACGAGCCGATCGAGCGGCTGACCATCGACGCGCCCGAGGAGCACCTGGGTGCCATCACCCAGGTGATGGCCGCCCGCAAGGGTCGGATGGAGACCATGACGAACCACGGTTCCGGCTGGATCCGGATGGAGTTCGTCGTCCCGGCCCGTGGTCTGATCGGATTCCGGACGGAGTTCCTGACGGAGACCCGTGGCACCGGTATCGCGCACTCGATCTCCGAGGGCCACGAGCCGTGGTTCGGCGACCTCCGCACCCGCAGCAGCGGCTCGCTGGTCGCCGACCGCGCCGGCAAGGCGACGCCGTTCGCGATGATGAACCTCCAGGAGCGGGGCACCATCTTCATCGAGCCGGGCACCGAGGTGTACGAGGGCATGCTTGTCGGCGAGAACTCGCGCGCCGACGACATGGACGTCAACATCACCAAGGAGAAGAAGCTCACCAACATGCGTGCGGCCTCGGCGGACACCACCGAGAACCTGGTGCCGCCGCGGAAGCTGTCCCTGGAGCAGTCGCTGGAGTTCTGCCGCGAGGACGAGTGCATCGAGGTGACTCCGGAGACCGTGCGCATCCGCAAGGTCGTCCTCGACCAGAAGGAGCGCGCCCGCTCGGCGGCCCGTGCCAAGCGCTGACGCGCGCCTCTCCACCCCGCGACGGCCCGGGGACCGGCACCAGTGAGTGACCGGTTCCCGGGCCGTCGTCGTGCGGCGGGACCGGTCGGCCGGCCGGCGGTCTGCGCAGGTGCACACGGTGCCAGTCTCCGGCCGGCCGTCTACCCGCGTGGACCGTCGTTGCCGAATGCGGGTGGGACGCAGGTGGGACGGGGGAGAGCGGCGGTGGCCGGCCTGAGGTTCGTACGGAGTTCAGCCCATGACGTTCGTATATCGGCGTGGAGACGACCGCGTTGCGAGATGGTGAACGCGTTTACTGCCGTATTGTACGCATATGTCCAATTCACTTTTCACATGTCAAGCACGTGGGGACGTCGATCTGCGCAATGTTCGCTCAAGATGCACTCGAAGGCGATACGGCGCCTTCGACACCTCTTGACTGAGCACTTGTTCACTTGCAAAAGTCGCTCAACCCCAGGGCACACCCGGTGCCATCGAGAACGGGCAAGCGACGTACCACGAACCGCGAGGGCAAACACGCGATGACGAGTCCCACCCAGGCACCCACTGTCGAGGCCGACGACCCCGGCCCCGGCAGCACGAGCCTGAGCAAGGATGAAGCCGGCAAGGGTGAGCAGAGCCTGTCTCCCGGCCAGCTGATGTGGCGCCGCTTCAAGCGCGACCGCACCGGCGTGATCTCCGCCTTCGTCGTGATCGCGTTCTTCGTGATCGCCGCGCTGGCGCCGGTCATCTCCATGCTGTACGGCAAGGACCCGTACACGCTGTACGGCACCCGGGTGGACCCGACCCTGCTCGACTCCTTCGGGTATCCGGCGGGACCGAACGGCGGGATGTCGGGCGAGTTCTGGTTCGGCATCGAGCCGGTGCTGGGCCGCGATGTCTTCACACAGCTCATCTACGGCATGCGCACCTCGCTCTACACCGCCATCGCGTGCACCATCCCGATGGTGCTGATGGGCGTGCTGGTCGGCCTGGTCGGCGGCTACTTCGGCGGCAAGGTCGACTACTGGCTCGGCCGGGTCACCGACTTCATGATGGCGCTGCCGGCCCAGCTCACCCTGATCGCCACCATGCCGGTGGTGATCGCCTTCTTCGTGTCGCCCACCGAGGAGACCCCGGTGTACATCCAGTTCACTGCCACCGTCGTGGTGCTGTGGCTGCTGGGCTGGATGGGCATGGCGCGTCTGGTGCGCAGCTCGGCCCTGACGCTGCGTGAACGGGAGTTCGTCGAGGCGGCGAAGGTCTCCGGGGCCTCGCCCTGGCGCATCATCCGCAAGGAGCTGCTGCCGAACCTGCTCACGCCGGTCCTGGTGCAGGCGACCTACATGCTCCCTGCGGCGATCCTCACCGTGGCGTTCCTCTCCTTCATCGGCGTCGGGTACATCGAGCCGACCCCCGACTGGGGCCGGATGTTCGCCTCTGCGGCGAACGTCTACCAGTACGACCCGACCTACATGTTCTTCCCCGGCATCGCCATGGTGATCTTCGTCGTGGCGTTCAACCTCCTCGGCGACTCCGTGCGGGACGCCTTCGACCCCAAGTCCGGACGTTGACGGACGTCCACCGGGGGGCTGTCACCCCTGCGGCCGAGCGATCGGCGGCGCCCACGGCAGCAGATGGATCCCAACCCGACAGGCAGGTGTATTCGGCATCATGAGTATCTTCCGATCGCGCAGACTGCGCGGTGCCGCGGTGGCCCTCGCCGCCGGCTCACTGATTCTCACCGGTTGCAGCAGCGGCAGCTCCGCCGGCAAGAAGGGCGAGGACACCGACTTCGGTGACAGCTCGGCCCAGTCGCAGCCGATCACCTACGGCGACGCCGACGCGTCGATGGGTCCCGCCGACGATGTCGAGGGCGCCACCAAGGGCGGCACCGTCCGCGTCTACCAGCAGACGGGCTTCTCCCACCTGGACCCGGGCCAGATCTACGTCAGCGATGCCGGCCAGCTCGCCATCCTCATCCACCGCGGTCTGACCATGGTCGATGAGAAGGACGACGGCTCCAAGGTCATCGTCGGCGACCTCGCCACCAACTCCGGCGAGATGTCCGACGGCGGCAAGACCTGGACCTACACCCTCAAGGACGGCGTCAAGGACGAGGACGGCGACGCCATCACGTCCGAGGACATCCGCCACACCTTCGAGCGCCTGTACTCCGAGGTCATCTTCGACGGCCCCTCCTTCATCCAGAAGTGGCTGTCGGGCGACGACTACCGCAAGCAGCTCCCCAACGGCGACTACGACGGCGACCACCTGCCGGACAGCGTCCTGGAGACCCCGGACGACAAGACGGTCGTCTTCCACTTCGACAAGCCGCAGCCGGACCTGCCGCAGGCGCTCGCCATGCCCGGCTACACGGTGGTGCCGAAGGAGGACGACACCAAGAAGAAGTACGACCAGGACCCGAAGACCACTGGTCCGTACAAGATCCAGAACTACAACGCCGGCAAGTCGATGACGCTGGTGCGGAACGAGAACTGGGACCCGGAGACCGACCCGGTCCGCCGCGCCTACCCGGACAAGTACAAGATCACGTTCAACCACGACGACGCCGACCAGACCCGCCGCATCCTCGCGGACAAGGGCGAGGCCCAGCGCGCCATCCAGTTCAGCGGCGCCGTCGCCGCGGAGATGATCCGCGACGTCGTCACCAACGCCAAGGACCGCACGGTCGCCGGCTACCAGCCGTACGTCTGGCAGCTGAACATGAACATGGACCGCCTCAAGGACAAGAAGGTCCGCGACGCGATCGCCTACGCGATGCCGGGGCCGTCGGTCTACGGCCCCGAGGGCGGCGACTACGCGGGCGCGGTCGCGCCGAACCTGTTCGCCCCGACCCTGCCGGGCCACGAGGCCAAGTACGACCCGTACGACCGCCTCGACCACCCGAACGGCCAGCCGGAGAAGGCGAAGAAGCTTCTGAAGGAAGCCGGCAAGGAGGGCATGAAGCTCACCTACGCCTACGCCAACACCGATGTGCGCCAGAAGCAGGCCGTCGTCATCTCCACCGCGCTTGAGGAGGCCGGCTTCGACGTCCAGAAGAAGGCCGTCAACTCGCAGACCTGGTACGAGCAGGTCGGCAAGGTCGACAACGGCCTGGACGTCTACATGACCGGCTGGGGCCAGGACTGGCCGTCGCCCTCGACCGTCATCCCGCCGGTCTACGACGGTGACGCGATCGCCAACGGTGCGTCGAACTACTCGCACGTCGACGACCCGAAGGTGAACAAGGACATCGACCGGATCCTGAAGATGCAGGACCCGGAGAAGGCCAACAAGGAGTGGGTGAAGACCCACCACTACATGATGGAGAAGGTCAACCCGGTCGTTCCGCTGTACTACACCAAGACGATCCAGATGTTCGGCTCGAAGATCGGCGGCGCGAAGTTCAGCACCGTCAAGAGCTACATCGACCTCAACCAGGTGTACGTCAAGAAGTAACGGCACCCCTCCACGGGTTCCCGGGGGCTCCGGCCTCCGGGAACCCGCCTGGGTGTTCCAGCTCTACTTCCCCGCCGTAGCCGCCGTGCCGAGAGCAGCGAACCACCACCATGCTTAAATTCTTCCTCCGCCGATCGGTCGGCGGCATCGTGATCCTCTTCCTCATCAGTGCGTTCACGTTCTTCATCTTCTTCGCGATCCCGCAGAATCCCGCGCTGCTGGCGTGCGGCAAGAACTGCACGCCCGACAACGTCGCCCTGATCGAGGCCCAGATGGGACTCGACAAACCCGTTCTGGTGCAGTTCGGGGAATTCATGAAGGGCATCGTCGCCGGACGCAGTTTCGACGTGGGCCACTGCGACGCCCCGTGCTTCGGGATCTCCTTCAACGACGACCGGATGGTCTGGGACACGATCATCGACCGGCTCCCGCTGACCGTGTCACTGACACTCGGCGGCATGGTGGTCTTCCTCGTCCTCGGCATCGGTGCCGGCATGATCGCCGCCCGCAAGAAGGGCACCCTGATCGACAAGTCGTTCAGCTCCGCCTCGCTGGTGCTGAGCTCCCTGCAGATCTACTTCATCGGCCCCATCGTCGCCGGCCTGCTCGTGTACACCCTCGGCTGGCTCCCGGCGCCCTCCTACGTGCCGCTGACCAATGATCCGGGCGGCTGGTTCATCGGCCTGCTGATCCCGTGGTTCGTGATGTCGCTCATCTTCACCGCGAACTACACACGTATGTCGCGCTCCACCCTGATCGAGCAGCTCCAGGAGGACCACGTCCGGACCGCCCGGGCCAAGGGCATGTCCGCCAAGTACGTGTTCTTCCGCTACGCCTGGCGCGGATCGCTCACCCCCATCGTCACGATCCTGGGCATCGACCTCGGCGCGCTCCTCGGCGGCGCCATCGTGACGGAGACGACCTTCAGCCTCGCCGGCCTCGGCCGTCTCGTGGTGGACTCGGTGAACAACAAGGACCTGCCGATGACCATGGGCGTCATGCTGTTCGCCTCCGCCTTCATCCTGCTGCTCAACATCCTCGTGGACTTCGTGTACGGGTTCATCGACCCGCGCGTGCGTCTGGCCTAGGAGATCGACCCGTGACCACTCTGACCAAACCCGAGGACGCCGCATCCCGGACCGGGGACGACGCCTTCCTCTCGGTCCGCGACCTGCGCATCCGATTCAGCACCGAGGGCGGCATCGTCAAGGCCGTGGACGGGCTCTCCTTCGACCTCGAGCGGGGCAAGACCCTCGGCATCGTGGGCGAGTCGGGCTCCGGCAAATCGGTGACCAACCTCGCGGTGCTCGGCCTGCACAACCCGGAGTCCACCGAGATCAGCGGCGAGATCCGGCTCGACGGCCAGGAGCTGACCACTGCGCGCGAGAAGACGCTGGAGACGCTCCGCGGCAACAAGATGGCCATGATCTTCCAGGACCCGCTGACGGCGCTCTCGCCGTACTACACGGTCGGCCGGCAAATCATGGAGCCCTACCGCAAGCACATGGGCGCCTCCAAGAAGGAGGCCCGCGAGCGGGCGATCGAGATGCTCCACAGGGTCGGCATCCCGAACCCGAAGGTCCGGGTCGACGACTACCCGCACCAGTTCAGCGGGGGCATGCGCCAGCGGGCCATGATCGCGATGGCCCTGGTGTGCAACCCCGACCTGCTGATCGCGGACGAGCCCACCACCGCGCTCGACGTGACCGTCCAGGCCCAGATCCTCGACCTGCTCAACGAGCTGCAGGAGGAGTTCGGGTCGGCGATCGTCTTCATCACCCACGACCTCGGCGTCATCGCGAACGTCGCGGACGACATCATGGTGATGTACGGCGGCCGGGCCGTCGAGCGGGGCAGCACCGCCGAGGTGCTGCGGGCACCGCAGCACCCCTACACCTGGGGCCTGCTGAGCTCCATGCCGCGGATCACCTCCGACGTGAGCGAGCAGCTGGTCCCTATCGAGGGGACACCGCCGAGCCTGCTCAACCCGCCGTCGGGCTGTCATTTCAACCCCCGGTGCGACTTCACGCACCAGGTCTCCGGTGCCTCCTGCACCGCCGACCGGCCGGAGTTGCCCGAGGGGCGCGGCGCCGCCTGCCACCTCACGCCGGAGCAGAAGCGGACTTTCTTCGTCGAGCAGATCAAGCCGCGGCTGGTCTAGGGAGAACGGAACATGAGCGAGGACACCCTGACAGAGCCGGGCGGAGGGGCCGCCGCGTCCGGCGCGCCACTGCTGGAGGTCAAGAACCTCACGAAGTACTTCCCGGTCAAGGGAGGCTTCCCGATCCGGCGCACCGTCGGCCACGTCCAGGCCGTCGACGGCGTGGACCTGACCGTCCACGAGGGCGAGAGTTTCGGCCTCGTGGGGGAGTCGGGCTGCGGCAAGTCCACCACCGGCCGGCTGCTGACCCGGCTGATCGACTCCACCAGCGGTGAGATCCGCTACCGAGGCACCGACATCGCGAACTACTCGCGGCGTCAGATGGCCCCCATCCGGTCCGAAATCCAGATGATCTTCCAGGACCCGCAGTCGTCGCTGAACCCGCGCCACACGGTGGGCACGATCATCGGCGGCCCGATGGAGGTCAACGGCATCAACCCGCCCGGCGGTCGTGAGAAGCGGGTCCGGGAGCTGCTGGAGACGGTCGGTCTCAACCCCGAGCACTACCAGCGCTTCCCCCACGAGTTCTCCGGCGGCCAGCGGCAGCGCATCGGCGTCGCCCGTGCGCTGGCCCTCGAGCCCAAGCTGATCGTGGCGGACGAGCCGGTCTCCGCGCTGGACGTCTCCATCCAGGCCCAGGTGGTCAACCTGCTGCAGAAGGTGCAGCGGGAGATGGGCATCGCCTTCCTGTTCATCGCGCACGACCTGGCCGTGGTCCGGCACTTCTCCCAGAAGCTGGCCGTCATGTACCTCGGCAAGATCGTGGAGGTGGGCGACCGGGAGTCGATCTACAACCGGCCGCGGCACCCGTACACCCACGCCCTGCTCTCGGCCGTGCCGGAGGCGCGGCTGGACGAGGACGAGGATGAGCAGCGTGAGCGCATCCGCCTCGTCGGCGACGTGCCGTCCCCGATCGACCCGCCGTCCGGCTGCCGGTTCCGCACCCGCTGCTGGAAAGCGCAGGACAAGTGCGCGACGGAGGAGCCGCCGCTGGTGCAGATCTCCGGCAACGCGGACGGCCACCTGACGGCCTGTCACTTCCCGGAGGAGCCCACCACCGTCGCCCACGGCGAGGACGTCCTGGTGACGGCGGACGGCAAGGTGGTCCGGAGCAACGAGGAGGTCACTCCCGAGGAGGAGCACGCCCTCGTCGAGCAGGAGGCGGCCTTCTCGGAGACGCCCAAGAAGATGCCCTGACGCGAGGATCCGTGGCTCCGGGACCCCGGAGTCCGGTACCCCGTACGGTGCCGCCGCGGCCGGACGGCCGCGGCGGCACCGTCGTGTCGGTACCCCTTGCCGTGGTGGTGCCGGCGTCCCGGCGAAGGGATCAAGCCATACCTTGCTCTTCGCGCGGCGCCTCGTCGGGGCGCGGGGGCGGCGGGTTTGTCCGCTGTGGGCGTCGTGACGCTGCCGCCGGGACGCCCTGGAGCGAAGGGCATCCCGGGCGTCGGGTGCACACGTCGTGGAACGGAGCGACACCACCGGGGGAGGCCCCTCGGACGGTGCCGGGCGGGTGCTGGCCGAAACCGCATATGCGCCCCTGACTTGCACCCGTGCGACGAGCCATGACCACCGCACCCATAGTTATGATCCGTTGCGCATGACCGGTGGCGGGGTATGTAGCCCGTGCATCCGTATCCGACGCGCGTCCCTTGGGAGGTGAACCCGCCGTGGCACTCTCGATTTCGGCGGTGGTGCTGCTGGCGATCATCGTGGTCCTGCTCGTCAAGAAATCCGGCCTGAAGGCCGGCCACGCGGTGGTCTGCATGCTGTTGGGCTTCTACCTGTCCAGCTCCTCGATCGCGCCGACCATCAAGCAGGTCACCACCAACGTCGCCGGAATGCTCGGGAACATCAACTTCTGAGTCCCCCAGGACCTCGGGCCGTCCCCGGCGTTTCGGCCGGGGGCGCTCACGCCGTCGCCCCGGCGGGCGACGTAGGCTCTCGGACATGACCGATGCCTCATCGCGCCGACTGCTGCTGGTGCACGCGCACCCGGACGACGAGTCGATCAACAACGGCGCCACCATGGCCCGGTACGCCGCCGAGGGCGCCCGGGTGACCCTGGTGACCTGCACCCTGGGCGAGGAGGGCGAGGTGGTGGTCCCGGAACTGGCACACCTCGCGCCGGACCGGGACGACACTCTCGGCCCCCATCGGATCGGCGAACTCGCCGCCGCCATGCGGGAGCTCGGGGTGACCGACCACCGCTTCCTCGGCGGTGCCGGGCGGTACCGGGACTCCGGCATGAGAGGACTCGAACAGAACGAGCGTCCCGACTCCTTCTGGCAGGCCCCCCTCGACGAGGCCGCCGCTCCTCTGGTCGAGGTCGTCCGCGAGGTGCGCCCCCAGGTCATGGTCACCTACGACCCTGACGGCGGGTACGGGCACCCCGACCACATCAAGGCCCACCGGGTCGCCATGCGGGCCGCCGAACTCGCCGCGCGGGAGGACTTCCTGCCCGGCACCGCCCCGCACCGCATCGGCCGCATCTACTGGAACTGCGTGGCCCGTTCCTCGGTCGAGGCCGGGTTCGCGCGGCTGCGCGAGAAGGGCGAGGAGATCCCGTTCGCCGGCATCGCGTCGGTGGACGACGTGCCCGGCGTGGTGGACGACTCCGAGGTGGCGGTGCGCATCGAGGGCGGGGAAAGGTTCACGGCCGCCAAACGGGCCGCGATGCGCGCGCACGCCACCCAGATCTCCGTCGACGGACCGTTCTTCGCCCTCTCCAACGACCTCTGGCAGCCGCTGTTCGGCACCGAGTGCTACCGCCCCGCCGACGGCCGGACCTCCGACGGGCCCCCCGGTGACGACCTGTTCGCCGGAGTGGTCCTGTGACGGCCTCACCCGTCCTGCGGCAGGCTCCCGGGCCGGGCCGCTTCGCGCTGTACGCCGCCCTGTTCCTGCTCGGCGCGCTCGTCGGCGTCGCCGGTGCTCTGGTGCGTGCCGGCTGGTTCCCCGGCGGCCTGATGCTGGCTCTGGCCGGGGCGGCCGGGGCGTTCGGTGGTGGTGCCAAGCTCGCGCGGGCGAAGGCCGGCGCCCTGGCCCCGGCCGCGGGCTGGCTGGTGGCCGTGATGCTGCTCACGGCCTCGCGTCCGGAGGGCGATTTCCTGTTCGACGCCGGATTCAGCGCGTACGCCTATCTGTTCGGCGGGATGCTCGTCGCGCTGTTGTGTGCCACCATCTCGCTGCCCGCGCCTCCTGTCCGGGCGATGTCCCGGAACGGTGACCGAGCGACCTGACGACCCGGCGGATGTGCCGATTCGGTGGGCACGGGTTTCAGGCCGCCCGGCCCAAGTAAAGTGGGGGCGCCGGCGAGCCGCGTGTCGACCTCGGTCGACGTCTGACAGGGCGGCGAGTCCAACCGGGAGAGAACCTGCTTTGAGCCGTGAAACCGACAGTTCGTCCTCCGGGCCCCAGGGGCACGGCGGCCCTGGCTACGCGCCGGGCACCGAGCCCTACGGAACCGGTGCGGGAGAGCCCTTCGAGCGTCCGGCAGCCGGTGCCGACGCTGAGGCCCCCGAGGACGAACCCAAGACCGAGACCACGATGACCACCCGGGTCCGGATCAACATCCCCGGATCGCGTCCGATCCCGCCGCTCGTGATGCGCGAGCCGGTCGGCGAGGAGGCCGGCCCGGAGGTGGAGGAGGACTCCCCGGACGACGCGGGCCCCGGGCGCGGCACCGCCTCCGGCGCGGGAGGCGGCGCCGCCTCCCCGGAGAGCGACACACCGGTCGGTGGCGCGGCTCCCGGCAGCAGTGGCGACTCTCCCCGGCCGACGAGCGACTGGTTCGCTCCGCGGAAGCCGCCGCGCACGGCTCCCGAGCCGGAGCCCGAGCAGGAACCGGGGCGCCCGCGCGCCGCCGCGCCTCCGGACGACTTCCCGTCCCTCGGGGGCACCGCCCGCGACAGTGCCCCCCGTGGCGGCTCGGACCCGCTGGACGGCTCGTCCCCCCGCCCGTCCTCCTCGGACGTCCCGCCGGGCGGTGCTCCCACCGGGCCGCCGCTCGACGCGACGACCGGGCCGCAGACCGGGGACATGTCCCCGCCGTCGCGCAGCGGCAGCGGCTTCGGGGACGGGCCCGCCGGTCCGCCGCCCGGGCCGGGCGCCGGCTACGACCCGTTCGGACGGCCCATGCCCTCCGACTCTCCGAAGTCCCCCTCGGGCTCCTCGCTCTACGAGCAGGGGCCGGGAACCCCGGGCGACGGGCGCATCACCAGCGACACGCTGGTCAGTGGTGTGCCCCGGGTGCCGTCCGTCGACAGTGTGTTCCCCCCGGACGCGCCCGCGCCCCGGCCGACGGGGCACGGCCTCTTCGACGACGACCGCCTCGACGCGCCCTCCGAGGACGGTCGCGGCGACCGCGGTGACCGGGACGACGGGTACGAGCGCAAGAGCCGCTCCAAGCTGGTCCTGGCCGCGGCCGGTCTCGTCGGTGTGCTGGCCGTCGCGTACGGCACGGGCCTTCTGCTCGACCATTCGGACGTGCCGAAGGGCACCACGGTGCTGGGCGTCGAGATCGGCGGCACCTCCGAGCAGGACGCGTCGAACACCCTCGACGCCGCGCTCGACAGCCGGATGACCGATCCGCTCACCCTCGTGATCGACGGGAAGAAGCAGCAGGTCACTCCGGAGGTCCTCGGTCTGACCATCGACATCGACGAAACCGTCCGGCAGGCCGCCGGACGGGACTACAACCCGGTGTCCGTGATCGGCTCGCTCTTCGGCGGCACCCGGGAGGTGCCCGCGCAGGTGCAGGTCGACGACGACAAGCTGCGTGCCGCGGTCGACGGCCTCTCCCGGGAGGCGCTCCCGGGCGGGGCGGCCAAGGACGGCATGGTGGTGTTCACCGGTGGGACGCCGAAGGTCGTTCCCGGCGAGCCCCACCGGTCGGTCGACGTCGACAGGGCCGTCGGGCTCATCGAGGACGCCTTCCGCGAACGGGCCGCCTCGGGCAGTGGAGCTCCCGTGACGCTGCCGGTCTCCGAGCAGAAGCCGAAGTTCGGTGAGAAGCAGCTGCAGGCCGCGGCCGACGAGTTCGGCAGCACGGCGATGTCCGGCTGGGTCTGGGTGCAGGCGGGGGACGTCGAACTCCCCTTCAGCGAGAAGACGATCGGCACGTTCCTGACGATTCGGCCCGCGGAGAGTTCGCTGCAGCCCCATATCGACCTCGACAAGCTTGCGGCGGCCTACGGCTCGTCGTTCGAGGGCGTCGTGATCGACGGCGGCGCCGGTACGGTGCCGGTCCAGCCGAAGCACATCGCCGCGGCGATGGTCCAGGCGCTCCGGGAACCCGCCCCGGAGCTGCCGGACAAGCGGGTGGCCGAGGTCACCGCCTCGCGGAGCCGCTGAGCGCACGGCTGCAGGACGGAGCAGCGCCGCCGCCGGGTCGGACTCAGGACTCCGCGCGGCGGCGCCGCAGCAGGTGGATGCCGAGTCCGACGCAGGCGGCCACCAGGGCACCGCCGGCGGCCACCGTCGTCGTGCCGGCCGGACGCCGGCTGCCGCCCAGTCCTGCGTCCGCGCCGCCGTGCGGCTTGCGCACGACCGTCACGCCCGTGGTGAAGCCGGAGCCGTCCGGGCAGGTGCCCGTCACCCGGTAGTGGGTTCCCCGGTCCGCGTCCCCGTGGTCCCGGTCGCCGTACGGGTCCGTGCCTCCGGTCTCCTGCCCCCAGGGAGCGTCCTGCTCCCAGGAGTCGTCGTCCTGCTCCTCGCCGGCCCAGGAGCCGTCGGCGCTCGGTGAGGGGTACGGATCGTCCGTGCCGTACCCGGCGTCGCCGTACGCTTCGTCCGGCCGGGAGAGGGCGTCGGAGTCCTCCTCGTCCCACAGTTCGCCCGGCTCGTCCCACGCGTCCGCACTGTCCGGGGCGTACGCCCCCTTGCCGTACTCTCCCGGCTGCCGGGGGCCGCCGGTCTTCCGGTCCTCCGGGGCGATGCGGGCCTGTCCGCGGTACTCCGGGCCCTTCCCGCCGTGCCCGCCGCGGGGAAGCAGTCGCAGTTCGGCCCTGCCGCCGACGAACGCCTCCGAGCGGGCCGTGATCGACTGTCGCGCCTTCTTGCTCTCCGGGCAGGCGACGGTGACCGTGACGGACTCTCCCGGCCGGGCCCGCTGCGGGGCGACCTCGGCGACCGGCTCACCGGGCGCCGCTGCTGCCGCGGTCGGTGCGAGGGCGGCGAGGCAGACCGAGCCCGCGAGCATCGCGGTCGTCAGACGTGCACTGCGCATGCTCTTCTCCACATCCCGGGCGCAGTCCGGCACAACCGTCGTGCGTCCTCGACTCGCTACGCTCCGTCGCCCAGGACGCTAGAGGGGCCGCTGAGCGCCGGCAACGCGGGGCGGGCGTCGGAGGGAGCCGCCGACGCGAACGGGTGCCGAGCGGGCGCGTGGATCCTCAGTTGAGCCGGGCCCGTGCGGCGCGCGCCTCGTTGCGCACCGTCTCCGCCGTCCGGGGCTCGACCCCGGCGACGATCTCCGCGTACTCCTCGAGGGCCCGGGCTCCTGCCGTGAACGCGCCGCGCTCGACGAGCAGCCGGGCCCGTTCCAGACGCAACCGCGCCGGGTGGTGCGGCAGCAGCAGCGAGAGGTCCAGTGCCCGGAGCGCGACGGCCGACTGCTCCGGGCGTGCCGCCGCCCAGGCGCGAATGTTGTTGAGCACCCGCAGCACGATGTCCAGCGGCCCCGCCGCCCTCGGTGTGACGGCCGCCGGTGCGCGGGAGCCGGTCGCGCGGGCGACCAGGCCCGCGGCGTCACGTTCCGTCAGCAGGGTGCCGCCGGTGAACGGATCGGCCAGTACGTGGCGGCCCGCGGGGTCGCCGAAGCCCACCACGAAGTGCCCCGGCAGCGCCACCCCGTGCACCCGCCCGCCGGCCCGCCGTGCCACTTCCATCCAGACCACGGAGAGCAGGATCGGCAGTCCGCGGCGCCGCCGCAGCACCACCTGCAGCAGCGACGAGTCCAGCCGCCGGTAGTCGTCCTGCCTGCCGTGGAAGCCGTGCCGTTCCCCGAGCAGTTCCCGCAGCGCCTCCGCCCAGGCGTGCGGGGCGGACGGTCCGCCGCCGCGCCCGGGAAGGTCGGCGGGCAGCTCGCCGGCGAGTCGGTCGAGCTCCCGCTGCGCCTCGTCCACCGTGCTCCCGCCGCCCTCGGGATCCAGCATCGTGCCGATCAGCAGGCAGAGCAGTGCCAGGTCGACGCGCTCCTCGGACGCGGCGGCTCGGAAGCGTTCCCGGAGATTGTCGTCGGCACTCATGTCGCGCTCGGCCCGGCAGGCCGCCGGTAGTGGTAGGCGTGGCTGTCCTGGAAACCCAGCCGGGCGTACAGGGCCCGGGCGGCACGGTTGTCCTGCTCGACCTGGAGGTGGGCGGCCGATGCCCCTTCCTGCAGCGCCTTCCGGGCCAGCTCGGCCATCACCGCCGTGCCGAGTCCTCGGCGCCGGTGTGCCGGTGCGACCTCGACGGCGGCGAAACCGGCCCATCTGCCGTCCACGACCACACGTCCGATCGCGGATGCTCCGGCGCCGGCCTCCTCGGACGGCACCGTGGCGAACCACACCGACGGCCCGCCGGCCAGTACGCGCAGGGCCGCGTCCCCCGGGGCCTCTCCCGCCCGGCCGTAGGCGCGGAGCCACTCCGCCTCCGGCGTGCGGTGCACCCGCACCCTGCGGTCCTCGGCACGGTCCGACAGCGGGGCGAGCGCGCCGACACACAGCAGGGCGTGGCCCTCCGCCTGCCAGCCCAGATCCTCGAGCGCGCTGTCCAGGGTACGGTCCTGCCGGGCGGAGCCGGTGGAGACCTGCACGTACGGCGTCAGCTCGCGGGCCGCGTACCAGGCGACCACCCGTTCCAGTGCCTGCTCCGTCCCGATCCCGGGGTCGCCCAGCGGCAGCACCGAGTTCGCCCGCCGGGTGAAGCCCGCCGCGGCGCGCAGCGTCCAGTCGCCGAGCTGCTCCGTCTCCAGCGGCGGCCATCCGCGCGCGGCGACCCGATGCACCTCGCGCGCGTCGGCGGCGGGCACCCCGCGACGACGCGCGGGGGCGGCGGGTACCGGTTTGCCGGCCACCAGCGCTGTCTCCGCCAGTTCGACCGACTCGCCGGCCTTCCGTGTGATCCTCAACACACCGCCTGTCCACGAGGTGAGAACGCCGACCGTGTCGGTGAACCGCGCCTCGCCGGGCGATCCATCGGTCAAACTGCGCACCGATACACGTTTCCCCACGTCAGCGGGAGTGATGCGGACCTCCAGGCGTCCGCCCGTGGTGAACTCCACAGCTCTTCCGGCCCCTCCTGTTCGTCTCGTGCCCCGGAACGGAGATACTAGGGGTGGGCATCGACGACGCCGCGCTCCCGCGCGCCCTGCGGCGGAGCCGTAGCACGGGCCGCCAGCCATACCGAGGAGGAACCACAGCGTGACCTACGTCATCGCGGAGCCTTGTGTCGACCTGAAGGACAAGGCCTGCATCGAGGAGTGCCCCGTCGACTGCATCTACGAGGGCCAGCGGTCCTTGTACATCCACCCGGACGAATGCGTCGACTGCGGGGCCTGCGAGCCGGTCTGCCCGGTCGAGGCGATCTTCTACGAGGACGACACTCCCGAGGAGTGGAAGGACTACTACAAGGCGAACGTCGAGTTCTTCGACGAGCTCGGTTCGCCGGGTGGTGCCTCGAAGCTCGGCCTCATCGAGCGTGACCACCCCGTCATCGCCGCACTCCCCCCGCAGAGCCACGACGAGTGACGACGCGGAGGGTGTGACGACAGCACCCAGCGCTTTCCCGGTCCCGCACGGCTCCGCCGTGCGGGACCGGGCCGTTCGACCCCCACGTCCGAGAGCGAGTGCCCACCCGTGACGACCGAGTCCTCCGCTTCCCCTCCCGCCTCCGGCGCCGCGGTGTCGGCGCGGCTGCCCGTCTTCCCGTGGGACCGTCTCGAGCCGTACAAGGGGACGGCCGCCGCGCATCCCGACGGGATCGTGGACCTCTCCGTCGGCACACCGGTCGATCCGGTGCCGCCGGTGGTGCGGCGCGCGTTGACCGACGCGGCCGACAGTCCCGGCTACCCCACGGTGTGGGGCACCACCGCACTGCGCGAGGCGCTGACGGACTGGTGCGGGCGACGGCTCGGCGCCCGCGGGCTCGGTGAGCGGAACGTGCTGCCCGTCGTGGGGTCGAAGGAGCTGGTGGCGTGGCTGCCCACGCAGCTCGGGCTGGGGGCGGGCGACCGCGTGGCCCATCCGCGTCTGGCCTACCCGACCTACGAGGTCGGTGCCCGGCTGGCCGGAGCGGAGCCGGTGGTGCACGACGACCGGCCCGCCGACCTCGACCCGGCGGCGGTGCGTCTGCTGTGGCTCAACTCGCCGTCCAACCCCACCGGCAAGGTGCTCTCCGCCGGGGAGCTGCGGACGGCGGTGGCCTGGGCGCGGGAGAACGGTGTGCTGCTCGTCAGCGACGAGTGCTACCTGGAGCTCGGCTGGGACTCCGAACCGGTCTCCGTACTGCACCCGGACGTGTGCGGTGGCACGTACGACGGAATCGTCGCCGTCCACTCGCTGTCCAAGCGGTCCAACATGGCCGGCTACCGGGCCGCCTTCCTGGCGGGCGACGCTGACGTGCTGCGGGAACTGCTGCAGATCCGCAAGCACGGCGGGATGATGACGCCTGCCCCGGTACAGGCCGCCGCCGCGGCCGCGCTGCGGGACGACGCTCACGTGGCGGAGCAGCGGGAGCGCTACGCCGCCCGGCGGGCGGTGCTGCGCGGTGCGCTGGAGGCGACCGGGTTCCGCATCGAGCACAGCGAGGCCTCGCTGTACCTGTGGGCGACCCGTGACGAGCCGTGCTGGGAGACGGTCGGCGCTCTGGCGGAGCGCGGGATCCTGGTGGCACCCGGGGAGTTCTACGGTCCCGCGGGGGACCGCTTCGTGCGGGTGGCGTTCACCGCCACCGACGAACGCGTCCGGGCCGCCGCGGCCCGTCTGCGGGGCTGACCGGCCGCGCGGAGGCGGCGCGCACCGACGGCGAGGGCCCCGGAAGCCACGAACGGTGGCTTCCGGGGCCCTCGCCGGAGTGCGGAGTCCGCGGAGCGGGGGTCAGGCCAGCAGGCTGCCGGTGGGCAGGCTGTCGACGGGCAGCTGACCGGTCAGGCTGTCGGTGGGCAGGTTGCCGGACTGGAGGTCGCCCATCGCGAGCGTGCCGTAGGTGGTCTGCATCACCGTGTCGCCCAGCTTGCCGTTGGCGGTGCCCACGGCCTCGTCCACAGCACCCTCGGCGAGCGGCGTCACGCGCTGCCCGGCGTCGGTCAGCAGCTCGCCGGTGGGCATGCCGCTCTGCAGGGCCTGGCCACCCGCTTCGCCGGCCAGCCGGGTGACGGACCCGGCGGCGTCACCGGCGGTGTCGGTGGCGCCCGCGGTGTCCAGGCTGCTCAGCCCGCCCAGGTCGGTGGCCTGCTGCAGGTCGAGGGCGCTGGAGGAACCGGCCGCGCCGACGACCGATGCGGCGCCGGCTGCCGTCAGAAGGGCGGCCTGGGCGATCCGGCGCGTGAGGGGGAGGGACATGATGCTCCTTTGACGGAGAAGATGCTGCTTCTACAACTGCGGTCGGGACGGGACGTGGTGCCCGGCCGGACGCAGTGCCTATCGCGTCGGGCGGGGGGAAGGTTGCGGCCGACGCAGGTAAAGGATTGGTAACGCACCGGGTTTTCCGTATCGGATGAAAAGGGCCATACCGGATGCGGTTCCCGTCCGCCCGGAACGTGCCGGATCCCTTGTCCCGCAAGGGACGGAAGCTTCCCCGGGCCGGGCCGGTCCGCCTCCGGCCGGCCGTCGCAGGGGCCGCTGCTCTCCCTCTCGCGGGCGTACCGGCGAACGACCGTGCCCCCACCGCCCCCGGCGGTTCTGCCGGACTTCCGGCAACGGAACGGCCCTCCGGCCGAGGCCGGTCAGTCGCCCGGGCCGACGTTCAGCACCACGGCACCGGGGCGACGCGCCTCGTCCGTTCCCGCCTCCGCCGGGCGCCATCCCTCCTCGGAGCGTTCCGCGCTCCACACCCGCCCGTCGTAGGCGATGACGGCGATGCGCAGCTCCCCGGCCTGGGCCACCGCCCAGTGGGCCAACTCCCAGCCCCGTTCGGGTGTGTCGGCAGGCAGGACCAGCCCGGCGCCGCGCGAGGCCCCAGGGCCGGTAGGTGCGGCGAACACGCTCTCCGCGCCGCGTGCCCCGCCGCTTCCGCCGTTCTTCCCGGCGACCGCTCCCTCGTGCTTGCCCCCGGCGCCCAGGACTCCGGGGCCGAACTCCCGCGCCAGTCGCTCCCGCACCTGCTCCGGATCGCCCGGCGCCGAGGAGCCGGCACCGGGCCCCACCGTGCAGTTGAGCGCGGCCGCGCGGCGGCCCGTGAGTGCAGCCGTCAGCAGTGTCGCGTTCACCTCGTGCTTCGCGTACGCCTGCGGAAAGCCGCTGCGCTGCACCTCCTGCGCCGCGACGGTGAGCGGCAGCCGCGAGTAGCCCGGCACCTCGACGAGGTGCTCGTAGAACTTGCCCGCGGAGTAGACCGGGTCCATGATCTGGCGCTTCTCCCCCCAACCCTGGGAGGGGCGCTGCTGGAACAGGCCGAGCGAGTCCCGGTCGCCGTGCTCGATGTTGCGGAGCCCCGACTCCTGCATCGCCGTCGCCAGCGCTATCGTCACCGCCCGATCGGGGAGGCCGCGCGAGGACGCCACCGCTGCGATCGTCGCCGCGTTCGCGGCCTGTTCCGGGTGGATGCGGTACGCGCTGCCGCCACTGCCCCCCGAGGGGAGCACGGTGCAGCGTGCGGGCCCCGAGCCGGAGATGACGTACTGCGTCACCACATATCCGGCGACACCGGCCAGCACCAGGCATGCGGCGATGCCTCTCAGAAGTCTGCCGCGCTTTCCGCGGGACCGTCCGGAGGGAGCGGAGGACTCGACTTTCTCGGACACGCGGACCAAGGTACCGGCACCTGCCCCGATTAGGATGTGGGCATGTCGCCCACCGCACTGGACCTCCGTCAGGACGCCGCGCGCCTCACCGCGCAGCTCGTCGACTTCCCGTCCGAGAGCGGCAGCGAGAAGCCGCTCGCCGACGAGGTCGAGACCGCGCTCCGTGCCCTGCCGCACCTGACGGTGGACCGCCACGGCAACAACATCGTGGCCCGCACCCGGCTCGGGCGGTCGGAGCGGGTGGTGCTGGCCGGTCATCTCGACACCGTGCCCATCGCGGACAACGTTCCCTCCCGGCTGGACGAGGACGGCTTGCTGTGGGGGTGCGGCACCAGCGACATGAAGGGTGGCGTGGCCGTGCAGCTGCGCATCGCGGCGACGGTCCCGGAGCCGAACCGCGACCTGACGTTCGTCTTCTACGACAACGAGGAGGTCGCCGCCCACCTCAACGGCCTCGGACACATCGCCGAAGCCCATCCCGACTGGCTCGCCGCTGACTTCGCGGTGCTCCTCGAGGGCACCAACGGGCAGGTGGAGGGCGGTTGCCAGGGCACACTGCGGGTGGTGCTCCGCACCACGGGCGAGCGGGCGCACTCCGCGCGCAGCTGGCTGGGCGACAACGCCGTCCACACCGCAGCACCCGTGCTCCAGCGCCTCGCCGACTACCGCCCGCGTCGCGTCGTCATCGACGGACTCGAGTACCGCGAAGGCCTCAACGCCGTGGCGATCGAGGGCGGGGTCGCGGGGAACGTCATCCCCGACGCCTGCCAGGTCACCGTCAACTACCGTTACGCCCCCGACCTTTCGCAGGAACAGGCACTGGCGCACGTGCGCGAGGTGTTCGCGGGGTGCGAGGTGGCCGAGCTGACGGTGGACGACCACTCGGGCGCCGCGCTCCCCGGCCTCTCCCACCCGGCCGCTGCGGACTTCGTCGCGGCGGTCGGCGGTGAGCCCCGGCCAAAGTTCGGGTGGACCGACGTGTCCCGCTTCAGCGGCCTCGGCGTCCCCGCGGTCAACTACGGTCCCGGCGACCCCAACCTCGCGCACAAGCGGGACGAGCGGGTGGACACCCGCCTGGTGCACCGGTGCGAGGAGCGACTGCGTGCCTGGCTGACCGACTGACCTGCCGCGGACGGCTTCTCCGGCGGGTCACCCGGAATGACACCGCGCGTCACCTCCGGCTGCGTACCCTGAGCGCGGAACACCGCAGGCGGAGGGAGCACGACATGGGCAGGTCGGAGCATGGCCGGCAGCCGCAGGAGCAGTACCTCGGGCCGGTGGTCCGCCGTCGCGGCCAGATCCAGTCCGGCACCACCGACCAGCGCCTGCTGGACACCGTCGGCGATTCCGACTTCATCCACAAGGACCCCTGGCGGGTCATGCGGATCCAGTCCGAGTTCGTCGAGGGGTTCGGGGCCCTCGCCGAACTCGGTCCTGCAGTCAGCGTCTTCGGTTCCGCGAGGACACCGGTCGACGCTCCGGAGTACGACGCCGCCGTACGGCTCGGCCGCGGTCTCGCCGAAGCGGGCTTCGCGGTGATCACCGGCGGCGGCCCCGGGGTGATGGAGGCGGCCAACAAGGGCGCTCTGGAGGCCGGCGGGGCCTCGGTGGGCCTCGGGATCGAGCTGCCCTTCGAGCAGGGGCTCAACCCGTACGTCGACATCGGCGTCAACTTCCGCTACTTCTTCGTGCGCAAGACGATGTTCGTGAAGTACGCGCAGGGGTTCGTGGCGCTGCCGGGTGGCCTCGGCACCCTGGACGAGCTATTCGAGTCGCTCACCCTGGTCCAGACCCGCAAGGTCACCCGGTTCCCGATCGTGCTGTACGGGTCCGCGTACTGGGGCGGACTGGTCGCCTGGGTCCGTGACCACGTGATCGCCACGGGCAGGGCCTCGCCGCACGACCTGGACCTCTTCCACCTGACGGACGACATCGACGAGGCGGTCGCCCTGGTGACGAAGGAGGCCGGCACGTAGCCGCCGGTGGCGGGGAGCCCGGCGTCAGGCGAGGCCGCGCCGGGCCACCGCCGGCGGTCGATGACCAGCGAGGGCGGCCACCATGTCCACCACCTGCCGCGTCTCGGCGACCTCGTGCACCCGGTACACGCGCGCCCCCAGCCATGCGGAGACCGCCGTCGTCGCCAGTGTTCCGGTCAGCCGTTCCTTCAGCGGCCGGTCCAGCGTCTCTCCGACGAAGTCCTTGTTCGACAGGGACACCAGCACCGGCCACCCGGTGTCCGTCATCTCGCCCAGCCGCCGCGTGGCCTCCAGCGAGTGGCGGGTCGACTTTCCGAAGTCGTGCCCCGGATCGATGAGGATGCCGTCGCGGGGCACGCCCAGCCCGGCGGCCCGTTCGGCCAGCCCCAGCGTCACCCGCAGGATGTCGGCCATCACGTCGCCGTCGGGGTAGGAGACCCGGTGCGGACGGGTCCGCGGCCGGGCCCCGCCCGCGTGCGTGCACACCAGCCCTACCCGGTGCCGTGCGGCCACCGCGGCGAGGTCCGGATCGACGCCTCCCCAGGCGTCGTTGAGCAGGTCCGCGCCCGCCGCGCACACCGCGTCGCCCACCTCGTGCCGCCAGGTGTCGACGCTGATCACCACGTCCGGATGGCGGCGCCGCACTTCGGCGACGAAGCCGACGGTCCGCCGCACCTCCTCCTCGACGGAGACGTCCTCTCCCGGCCCCGCTTTCACCCCGCCGATGTCGATGATCGCGGCCCCCTCGGCCACGGCCCGGTCGACCCGGGCCAGGGCGGGCTCGTCGCGAAAGGTGGCGCCCCGGTCGTAGAACGAGTCGGGCGTCCGGTTCACGATCGCCATGACCACCGGCTCGTGTTCGCCGAACTCGCGTGTCCCCAGGCGCAGCATCCCGCCATCCTCTCGTCTCGTCGCAGGTCACCGCTCAGGCGCCCGCCGCCGAGAGTAGCCTTCGACCGGTCGTGGGACGATCGGAGCCATCCGACTCGGCGGAACCGCCGCCGAGCCTGCGGACCGACGTACTTCGGGGAGATGGCCGTGTTCTGGTTCCTGCTGATCTCGATGGTCGTGGTGGTCGGCGTGATCACGCTTGCCGTGGTGGGAAGCATCGACGGGGACGGCAGGAACGGTGCCGCGCGCGGCGGCCTCGCCGACGCTCCGCCCGACCGCCTGCACGAACCGCTGCCCGCCTCCCGGGCGGTGAGCCGGGAGGACGTGGATGCGCTGCGGTTGCCGACCGGCGCGCGTGGCTACCGCATGCAGGAGGTGGACGACCTCCTGGACCGTCTCGCGGCCGAGCTGGCCGAACGCGACGCGCGCATCGCGGAGCTCGAATCCGCGCTGACCGGTGCGCGGCCGTCCCGGACGGCGGGCGACGCCCCGGAGGACGTCGATGACCACTGACGACGGCGCGGCCCGCCCCGGCCCGGACGGACTGCTGCGGTGCCCGTGGGGTCTGTCCGCCGAGGACTACACGGCGTACCACGACACCGAGTGGGGCCGTCCCGTGCACGGCGACGACGCGCTGTACGAGCGGCTGACCCTGGAGGCGTTCCAGTCCGGGCTGTCGTGGTTGACGATCCTGCGGCGCCGTGAGGGATTCCGCGCGGCCTTCGCCGACTTCCGCATCGCACGGGTCGCCCGGTTCGGCGAGGACGACGAGGCACGGCTGCTCGGCGACACCGGCATCATCCGCAACCGCGCGAAGATCCGGGCCGCGCTGTCCAACGCGCGGGTGCTGGGGGAGTGGAAGCCCGGCGCGCTCGACGCCCTGGTGTGGTCCTTCGCCCCGGACGTGCCCGGCCGGGCTCCCGAGGTGCACACCGACGTGCCGGCGGTCACGGACGCGTCGACGGCCCTGGCGAAGGAACTGAAGCGACGCGGTATCCGTTTCGTGGGACCCACCACGGCCTACGCCCTCATGCAGGCCTGCGGCCTGGTCGACGACCACCTGGCCGCCTGCGCCTTCCGCCGCACGCGCTGACCCGGGGCCCGGACGGATGTGCTCCCGCGCTCCGTCCGGACGGGGCCGGACGGTTCACCGTCCGGTGTAGCGAGGCTTCTCCTTCGCGACGAACGCCTCCACCGCGATCGCGTGGTCCTCGGAGGAGCCGGCGCGGACCTGCAGCTCCGCCTCCTTCTCCAGCGTCTCGGCGAGCGACCGCGAGGCGCCGTAGGACAGGGACTCTTTGAGCGCCGCGTAGGCCGCCGTCGGTCCCTCCGCCAGAGTGCGGGCCACCGCACGCGCCTCGTCGGCCAGTTCGTCCGCCGGCACCACCCGGTTCGCGAGCCCCAGCTCCAGGGCCTCCGGGGCCTTCACCGAACGGGGGAAGAGCAGCAGCTCCTGGGCCCTGCTCGGGCCCACGAGCCGGGGCAGCGACCAGGACATCCCCGAGTCGGCCGTGAGCGCGATCCCCGCGAACGCCGTGTTGAAGGAGGCGGTGTCCGCCACGATGCGGTGGTCCGCGGCGAACGCGAAGCCCGCTCCGGCCCCGGCGGCGACGCCGTTGACACCCGCGACCACGGGCTTCGGCATGCTCGCGATGGCGAGGGTGATCGGGTTGTAGTGGTCGTGCACCGTCGTCAGCGCGCGACCGCCCCGCTCGCGCAGCGCGGTCACGTGTTCCTTGAGGTCCTGGCCGACGCAGAACGCGCGCCCGTTCCCGGTCAGGAGCACGGCGCGTACCCCGGGGTCGTCGGCGGCCTGCCGGAGGCTGTCCCGCAGCGCGTTCTTGGTCGCGTCGTCGAGCGCGTTCATCGCGTCGGGGCGGTTGAGGGTGACGGTGGCGAGTCCCTCGGTCACGTCGTACAGAACGGTGTCGGCCATGCGTCCCAGCATCCCCCAGACGACCGGCCGTCCGACAGGTGCCCCGCTCCCACCCCGCGCACCGGCCGGTGTGACGTGCGTCAAACGCGAACCGGTGGATGCCGGGGTGAAAGGGTCGTCATGCGGCGGGACACCCCACGGCTCCCGGCCGGACGATCGCCGGATTGGGTGGTTTTGCGGCCGCGCGTCGCCGAACGCCCGCGGAGCGCAGTTGGTCATCGGGTCCGGGCATGCGGGATAATGGTGGAGAAGCAATGTGTTCGATGCCGGTGACACGCGCCTGTGCAGGGGCCGTCGGCTGAGATGAGCTGGTTTCAGGAAGGGGAACGAGCATGGCGGCCATGAAGCCGCGGACGGGCGACGGCCCGCTCGAGGTGACCAAGGAGGGGCGGGGCATCGTCATGCGCGTTCCGCTCGAAGGCGGCGGTCGACTCGTCGTCGAGCTGACCCCCGACGAAGCGGCGGCGCTCGACGAGGAGCTCAAGAAGGTCTGCGGCTGACACAGTCCTCCGCTGTCTGCCCCGGCAGGCCCGCGCCATGGCGGGGAGTCGGGGCAGACGTGCGTCCGGGTGCGGCATCCCGGTCACCGGTCCTCCGGCTGCGACCGCTTGACCGCGCAGAGCAGCCCGTCGCCCACCGGGAGCAGCGACGGCACCAGGGACCTGCTCTCCCGCACCGTCCGGAGCAGGTCCCGCAGGCACTCGACCTCGTCGCTCCGGTCCGTGGAGTCCACGGTGCTGCCGTGGGCGAAGACCCCCTCGAAGCACGCCAGCCCTCCGGGCCGCAGCAGGCGCAGCGACTCGGCCAGGTAGGCGGGGTACTCCTGACGGTCGCCGTCGCAGAACACCAGGTCGTAGCCGCCGTCGGCGAGGCGCGGCAGCACCTCCAGCGCGTTGCCGGGGATGAAGCGGGCGCGGTTCCCGGCGAACCCGGCGGCCCGGAAGGCCTCCCGGGCGAATCCCTGTCGCTCCGGCTCGATGTCGACCGTGGTGAGCACCCCGTCGGGCCGCATCCCCCGCAGGAGGTGGATGCCCGAGACGCCGGTCCCGGTGCCGATCTCGGCCACCGCCTTCGCGTCGGCGGTGGCCGCCAGTAGCCGCAGCGCCGCCCCGGTGGCCTGGGACACCGCGCCGACACCGCCGTCCCGAGCGCGGTCGCGAGCCCAGCCGAGTGCTGCGCTCTCCGCGTTCTCGGCGAGCTCGGAGCCGTACGCGTCGGCGAACGCCCAGCTCGTCTGCCGGTTGCCGGTAATGGCCCTCTCCCTGTCCCCGTGGACGACGCAAACGTGACTGTATCCGTTGCCCCGGGAACCCGCTGATGGGACCGGGCGTTGGGGAAGGAGGACCGAAGCAGCGAGCAGAGGACCGAAAGCCGGTCAATTCTGCTTATCCGGAGCTAACGGGTGAGGTGGCTATGGTTGGCACTCCACTGGACACCACCAGAGCCGACAGGGGAGGTGCGGCTGCGGCCGGGAGCCGCGGAGTGCTCAGGCGCCTCCGTCGGTCTGCGGGCGAGCCGAAATCCGTGACCGACACAGCTGACCGCGTCCACACCGCCGACTCCGCCGAGACCGTCACCTTCGACACCGACGCGGGCGCGCCGGCCTGGACGCCTCCTTCCTGGGAGGAGATCGTCAGCACGCACAGCGCACGGGTGTACCGCCTCGCCTACCGTCTGACCGGCAACCAGCACGACGCCGAGGACCTCACGCAGGAGGTCTTCGTGCGGGTCTTCCGCTCGCTGTCGACCTACACCCCGGGCACCTTCGAGGGCTGGCTCCACCGGATCACCACGAACCTGTTCCTGGACACCGTGCGGCGCAAGCAGCGCATCCGCTTCGACGCCCTGGCGGACGACGCCGCCGAGCGCCTGCCCAGCCGGGAACCCACCCCGCAGCAGCACTTCAACGACACGCACTTCGATGCGGACGTGCAGCAGGCGCTCGACACCCTCGCGCCGGAGTTCCGCGCCGCGGTGGTGCTGTGCGACATCGAGGGCCTCTCCTACGAGGAGATCGCCGCCACCCTCGGCGTGAAGCTGGGCACGGTGCGGAGCCGTATCCACCGCGGCCGCTCCCACCTGCGGAAGGCCCTGAAGCACCGGCAGCCGGTGGGTGCGGGGCGCCGGGGCGGTGCGGAGGCCGTGATCCCGGCGCAGGAGGAGCAGGACGCCGCGCGTCCGGCCGTGGCCGCCGTGGCGGGTGGTACGACTCAGGAGGTCGGTCGCGGTGAATTCCGATGACAACCGTTCCACTCCGGTCGAACAGCACCTGGGCGACCGCCTCGCTGCGCTGATCGACGGCGAACTGGGCCACGACGCGCGCGAGCGTGTGCTGGCCCACCTCGCGACGTGCTGGAACTGCAAGGCCGAGGCCGACGCGCAGCGCAGGGTGAAGAGCGTCTTCGCCGACACCGCTCCGCCCGCCCCGTCGGACGGTCTGCTGGCGCGTCTGCAGGGGCTTCCCGCCGGCGGTGACGCCCTCCCCGGCGGCCGTCCGCCGCTCGTGCCGCCCGGCGCCGGGGCGCGGCCCCTGCCGTCCGACGCGCTCGGCGGCGGCCGCCTGCCGCTGCAGCTCGTCCCCCTCGCCGGTGGGGACGGACCGAGCCTTCTCACCCCGGGCCGCGGGGTGCGTTCCCACCGCGCCGACGACCTCGAGCGGTCGTCCTCCCGCAGCCGCCGCTTCGCCTTCGCCGCAGCGGGCGCCTTCTCCCTGGCCGCACTCGCGTTGACCGGCACGGTGGGTGCCGGTTCCGCCGGCGGCGGGGCACCGGTCGCGGCGGGGGAGCGTGGTGGTGCCGCGGCGGGGCAGGCGCGTCCGGCCGCCACGGCCATGGCGGCGAGTGAGCGGGAGTCCCGTCGCCGCTCCGGTTTCACGGAGGAGCGGCGCTCCGGTCGCGGCACCGCTCCGGCTCCGGCGTCGACGGTCTCTCTGAGGCAGCAACCGATCGGCCTGGTCGCAGCCGCCCGTGCACCGTCGCCGCTCGCCGCGTTCTCGGTCGTCGCACCGCCCCCGCTGCGGCCGCCGAGAGTGCTGCCCCCGGCCCTTCCCGGCGGTGCCGGCCGCACGCCGGCAGCAAGTGCCGCCCCCGCGCCGCCGCCCTCGGGGCTGCCGATGGCCGGCGCACGTCCCTGACGGAAGCTCTCCGACTGCCCGCCGCCCCGGCGGGCAGTCCGCTGCCCGGATCGCCCGAATCGCCCCGCCGCCGCCCCGACCCTGGTTGAATCGCCGTCGACGCGCGGGGCGGACGACCGCGTGGGGCGAGCGATGGGGAGCGCATGAACGAGGGGAAACCGGCCCGATCCGAGCCGGCGGGGGTGCGGGGCGCCGCGGCGGAGCCCGAGCGGGCGGATGCGACGGAGCCGGCGCATCGGGCGGACCCGTACCGCACGCCGCCGTACGGCGGCCCCGGCCCCTGGGCGCCCGCCCCGCCGGTCGGTGCGCACGCTCCCGGGGTCGGTACTCCGCCCCTCGGTACGCCGATGCCCGGAGCCTCGCTCCCCACGCCCGCACCACTGCCGGTGCTCCGTGCGCTGCCGGCCGTGCCGCCGGCTCCGGCTGCCGGGCGCTACGACCCGTGGGCCGCGCGCCCCGCTCCGGCTCCGTCCGGCTCCGCAGCGGCCGCACGCCGCCGCGCGGCGGCGGTGGCCGTCGTGCTGCTCGTGGCTCTGGTGGCGGGGTTCGCCGGGGGCGCCGTCGGGGTGTACGCGGAACGTCACGGGACCTTCAGCACCGTGACGCTTCCGGCCCCGCCCGCCGGACAGGGCGGGCCACGGTCCGCGGGCGGCGTCGCCGCGGTCGCCCGTGCCGTCCTCCCCGGGGTGGTGACACTGCACGTCAGCGGCAGCGGCGGGCAGAGTATCGGCACCGGTTTCGTGCTGGACGAGCGCGGCCACATCCTCACCAACCAGCACGTGATCGCACCGGCCGGGGACGCCGGTGAGGTGCAGGCGGTGTTCCGGGGCGGCAGGACGGTCGAGGCACACCTGGTCGGTGGGGACAGCGGCTACGACCTGGCGGTGCTCAGGGTGCAGGGAGTCTCGGGACTGCGGCCCCTGGTACTGGGCGATTCCGACGCGGTGCGGGTCGGCGACCCGGTCATCGCGTTCGGCGCGCCGTACGATCTCGCGGGAACCGTCACCACCGGCATCGTCAGCGCGAAGAACCGCCCCGTGGTGACGGGCGGCGCGCAGGGCGACGCAGCCTACGTGGACGCGCTGCAGACCGACGCCTCGGTGAACCCGGGGAACTCCGGCGGTCCGCTGGTCGACGCGGCCGGCAGGGTCATCGGTGTCAACAGTGCCCTGCGGTCCGGGGACGGCGATCCGTTCGGGTTCCCCGACGATTCGGGAGGCGGCAGCGTGGGACTGGGGTTCGCCATCCCTGCCGACCAGGCACGGCGCGTCGCCGAGGAGTTGATCAACGACGGCAGGGCGGTCCATCCGGTGATCGGTGCCCGGCTCGACCCCTCGTACGAGGGGCAGGGCGCCCGGGTGTCCACCGAAGCGCCCCCGGACGAGGCGGTCGTGCCCGGCGGGCCCGCGCACGAGGCAGGCATCCGCCCCGGTGATGTCGTCACGGCGATGGACGGTGTGCGGGTGGAGGGTGCCGAGGCGCTGATCGTCCGCATCCGCAGTCACCGTCCCGGCGACCGCGTCACGTTCAGGGTGGAGCGCGGGGGCGACGCGCGGCGCGTGAGACTGGTGCTGGCGTCCTCCGACGGCGGATGACGCCGGCGCCTACCGGCGGCGTCCTCGGCGGGGCTCTGCTGCGGTACCGTGACCGTCGGGACGGCCGGACCGCCGTACGGCGGTCCGGGCCCGCACACGCCGGATCGTGGACGACTGCTGAGGGAGTGGACGGTGTTCTTCGACATAGGACCCCTCGAGCTGGTCGCGCTCGTCGTCCTCGCGATCTTCGTCTTCGGCCCGGAGAAGCTGCCCAAGCTGATCCAGGACACCTCGCGGTTCATCCGCAAGGTCAGGGAGTTCTCCGACAGCGCCCGCGACGACATCCGTACCGAGCTGGGGCCGGAGTTCAAGGACTTCGAGTTCCAGGACCTCAACCCGAAGACCTTCGCCCGCAAGCATCTCCTCGAGAACGACGAGTTGGGCATCAAGGAGATCCGCAACGGCTTCGACCTGCGCAAGGACCTCGCCGAGGTCACGGACGCCGTCAACGGCCGTGAGGACGTCCCCGGCACGGCTCCCGTGAACGGCACGGCCGCCGGCGCCTCGGAGCCGGCGGGCGGGAGCACCGGCAAGGTCCGCATGGAGAAGGACGCGGCAGCCGCCAAGGACCTCCCGGTCGCACCGCCCTACGACGCGGACGCGACCTGACGCCGCTCGGCGCCGTGGCGCGCCGTCCGAGAGGTCCGGGGACCGGTCGCCGCCGCTCCCACCGGAGCACACTTCCCTCGCTCCTGGCACTCCTGCCTCGTGCGAACACATGTGTTTCGGCCCCCTCTGCGTTCTTCGGACGACATATGCCCTTCGGCGCGCGAGGCAGTCGGGGGGCGCGTAACGTCAGGCATGCCCGACACGGCCGGTCCGGGTGGCTATCCTCCCTGTATCCGCGATCGGCGCCCAGGGGAGGGCCGGGCGACCGAGGAAGGCTGTGAGGAGGCGTCGCACAGATGGAGACGACGAGTCGGGTGGAACCGCAGGCAGTGTCCGGCGGTACGTCGGCCGACGAAGAGGTGCTCGCCGTCCGCGACGCGCCTCCGCGGGCCGTCGACGGGTATTTGAGGGCCGATTTCCCGTGGTACGGCCTGGACGAGGCGTTCACCGGGCCCCGCTGGCTCATGCAGGTCGGGGCGGCGGCGGACGGAACCGTCGAGCACGGGTCCACCGGCCACGGCGAGACACCCTCGTGGAAGGGGGACGCCGGTCCGGAGAGCAGACGCTTCGCCGTCGTGGTGTCTGTCGCCGGCCGGCCGGTGCGGCACAGCGGTGACGGTACGGGCGTGCTGGAGGCGACCTCGGTGTCGACGGCCGCATGGTTGGCGGGCTCCGGCCTCCTGTCATGCACCTGGCCGATCGGCATGGAGCGGTCACTCCGGCAGGACTGGCTGGACCAGCAGACCGCCCTCGCCTGGGAACTCGCCGACGACCTGCGCGGCCCCGGCTGGTCGACGCTGACGCTGCCGGTGGACGGTGCGCCGTCCGAGTTCCACTACCGCGAGTCCGAGTACGGCTGGGTGCTCGCCGGACCGGCGCAGGAAGGCGTCCACATCGGTGCCTACGGCCGCGGCATGAGCGCGTACGGGCTCGGGTTCTCCGTGGTCGGAGACATCACCCGCTACGCCGCCCGGGACTGAGCGGGACCGAACGCGCCGCGGTGGCGGGGTGCAGAACCTCCTGCACCCCGCCACCGCGGCGTTCGGCCGCCGGCTCCCGGCGCCGTCAGAACTTGTTGCTCGGCGTCAGTCCCAGGGACATCCCCGACAGCCCGCGCTCGCGGCCGCCGATCTTGCCCGCGACCGAACGGATCGCGGCACCCGCGGGCGAGTCGGGATCGGTCAGCACGACCGGCCTCCCGTCGTCCCCGCCCTCGCGGAGCCGGACGTCGATCGGGACCGAGCCGAGCACCGGCACGTGCGCCCCCGTGGTCCGGGTGAGCCCCTCGGCGACGCGCTGACCGCCGCCGGTGCCGAACACGTCGACCATCTCGTCGCAGTGCGGGCAGGGCAGGCCCGACATGTTCTCGATGACCCCGACGATCTTCTGGTGCGTCTGCACCGCGATCGAGCCGGCCCGCTCCGCCACCTCGGCCGCCGCCTGCTGCGGGGTGGTGACCACGAGGATCTCCGCGTTCGGGATCAGCTGCGCCACCGAGATGGCGATGTCACCCGTGCCGGGCGGCAGGTCGAGCAGCAGCACGTCCAGATCGCCCCAGTAGACGTCCGCCAGGAACTGCTGAAGCGCACGGTGCAGCATGGGACCCCGCCACACCACCGGCGCATTGCCCGGCGTGAACATGCCGATCGAGATGACCTTCACGCCGTGCGCCGACGGCGGCATGATCATGTCCTCGACCTGTGTCGGCCGGGCCTCGTCCGTGCCCAGCATCCGCGGCACCGAGTGGCCGTAGATGTCGGCGTCGACCACGCCGACCTTCAAGCCGTCCGCAGCCATCGCGGCAGCGAGGTTGACCGTCACCGAGGACTTGCCGACGCCGCCCTTGCCGGACGCCACGCAGTACACCCGGGTCAGCGAGCCCGGCTGGGCGAACGGCACCTCGCGCTCGGCCTTGCCGCCGCGCAGCGAGTCCCGGAGCTCACGCCGCTGCTCGTCGCTCATGACGTCCAGCTCGACGCTCACGTCCGTCACGCCCGGAACCCGCTGCACGGCCTCGGTGACGTTCGAGGTGATCGTTTCGCGGAGCGGGCAGCCCGACACCGTCAGGTAGATGCCGACCGCGACCGAGCCCTCCGGCGCGATGTCGACGGATTTGACCATGCCCAGGTCGGTGATCGGCCGGTGGATCTCCGGGTCGTTCACCGTTGCCAGAGCGGCGCGCACCGCGTCCTCGGTGGGAGTGGTCTCGTACGGTTCGGTAGCCATGCAGAAATGGTAAGGGCCCGCGGAGCCGGTGCCGAAAGGGTGTGGTCAGCGGTCCTGGTCACGCCGGCCCCGGGCGGCGGACGCCTCCCGCTCCGGCGAGTCCGCCGGGCCCTGCCCGTAGTGGTGGTCCAGCTCCTTCGCCAACTCCTGCAGCTCCGAGCGGATCCAGTCGCGGGTGGCCACCTCGCCCAGCCCCATGCGCAGCGACGCCACCTCGCGCGTGAGGAATTCCGTGTCGGCGATGCTGCGCTCGTTCTGCTTGCGGTCCTGCTCCAGATTCACCCGGTCCCGGTCGTCCTGCCTGTTCTGCGCCAGCAGGATCAGCGGCGCCGCGTAGGAGGCCTGCAGCGACAGCGCCAGTGTCAGCAGGATGAACGGGTAGGGGTCGAAGCGCAGCGCCGGCGGTACGGACACGTTCCAGCCGATCCAGAGGATCACCACGGCCGTCATCCACACGATGAAGCGCCCGGTGCCCAGGAACCGGGCGATCTTCTCGGACAGCCGCCCGAAGGCGTCCGGGTCGTACTCCGGCAGCAGACTGCGCCGCGGCACCCGCGGCTGGTCGAGCCGAGCACGGCCCCCGGCCGTGCTCGCGGGGCGCGGCGCGCGCTCGTCCCGCTCAGTCATCGGACCCCTCGCGGATCCGCCCGGCGGCGGTCCCCGCCCCGCCACCTGCCAGGTCCGGCAGCGTACTCGCCGGGGACTCGCGCCAGTCGGAGGGCAGCAGGTGGTCCAGCACGTCGTCCACGGTGACCGCACCCAGCAGATGGCCCCCCTCGTCGACGACCGGTGCGGCCACGATGTTGTAGGTCGCCAGGTAGCTGGTGAGCGCGGAGAGGCCGGTGTCCGGGGGCAGCGGGCGCAGGTCCCGGTCGACGATCGAGCCCACCAGGGTGAACGGCGGGTCCCGCAGCAGGCGCTGGAAGTGCACCACGCCGAGGTACATCCCGGTCGGCGTCTCGTCCGGCGGCCTCACCACGTACACCTGGGCCGCGAGCGGAGCGGGCAGGTCGGCCTCGCGCACCCGCGCCAGCGCGTCCGCGACCGTCGCGTCCGGCCTCAGAATGATGGGTTCGCTGGTCATCATGCCGCCGGCGGTGTCCTCCTGATACGCCAGCAGCCGTCGTACCGGAGCAGCGTCCTGCGGCCGCATCAGGGTGAGGAGACGTTCCTTCTCGTCCTCGGGAAGCTCCGACAGCAGGTCGGCGGCGTCGTCCGGATCCATGGCCTCCAGTACGTCGGCGGCCCGCTCGTCCTTCAGCTTGCCCAGGATCTCGACCTGGTCGTCCTCCGGCAGCTCCTCCAGCACGTCCGCCAGCCGGTCGTCGTGCAGCGCCGCGGCGACCTCGGCACGCCGCTTGGACGACAGGTGGTGGAGCACGTTCGCCAGATCGGGCGCCCGCAACTGCTCGAACGTGGCGAGCAGGTTCGCCGCGCCCTGGTCCGTCTCCTCCAGGGCGAAACCGCTGACCGCCGACCACTCGACCGTCAACGTCTCCCCCCGCCGTCGCAGGGCGCCGGAACGCCCGCGCCCCCGACGCACGAAGACCTTGTCGATCTGCCAGTCCCTCCGGGCGGGAACCTGGGCCAGCCCCACGTCCAGCACGGTGACCTCCTCACCCGTTCCGACCAGGGTGACCCGGCGGTCGAGGAGCTCGCCGAGCACCAGGGTCTCGGTCGTCCGCTGCTCGAAGCGGCGCATGTTGAGCACGCCGGTGGTGATGACCTGACCCGACTCCACTCCCGTCACCCGGGTCATCGGCAGGAACACCCGGCGCCGGCTCACCACCTCCACGACCAGCCCGAGCACTCCGGGCGGATCCCCTCCCGGACGCAGCTGGGTGACGACGTCGCGGACGCGCCCCACGCGGTCGCCGTTCGGATCGAACACGGCGACGCCCGACAGGTGCGAGACGAAGACACGGGACGGACCGGCCATCCGACGCGCCTCCCTTCCCCCGGCCCTGCACCGTGTGACGACCGGGTGTTTCGCCCGCTTCACACTAGCGTGTCCGGCGTCACGGGCGCCGCACGAGGTGGTCCGTACGGTTGCCTCACCGTCCCGCCGGGCACCCCGATAGGCTGCGGCACTGCCCCAACTCTCCCGCCCTTCCGGAGGAAGCCGACGTGACGCGACGGGTCCGCAGTCGACGGAGCACCGTGCTTGCCGCGGCCATCTGCGTGGGACTGTCCACGTCCCTCACCGCGTGCGGAAGCGAGAACCCGGACAAGGGCACCAACCACGTCCAGGACCTTCCCGCAGCGAAGATCGAGAAGAAGGCGCGCGCGATGGTCGACGGAGCCGACTCGGTGCGGCTCTCCGGCACGCTGGTGACCAAGGGCCACACCTACCGCCTGGAAATGCGGCTCAAGGACGCCGGGGCCATCGGAGAGGTGGCGACCAAGGGCGGCGAGACCTTCTCGCTGCTGCGCGTGGAGAAGACTCTCTACATCAAGGCCGGGTCCGACTTCTGGATCGCCCAGGAGTCCGGTGACAAGAAGGAACCGTCCAAGGCGGACCTCTCGGCCGCGCAGAAACTCGAGGGCAAGTACGTCAAGGTGCCCAGCGGCGACCCGGCCTACGACCGGCTCAACGGGTTCACTCAGATGGACGTGCTGCTCGACGGGATGCTCGTGCTCAGCGGCGAGCGGACCAAGGGCGGGCGCGAGGAGGTCGGGGGGACGCGCACCGTCAAGGTGCTCGCCTCCGGGGGGAAGGGCGGCTCCATAGACGTGTCGCTCGAGGGAGAGCCGTTCCCGTTGCGCCTGGAACGGGCGGGAGGCGCCGGAACCGTCCAACTGGACGAGTGGAACGAGGGCTTCGCCGTCCACGCTCCCAAGGACGACGACATCGTCGACTACGGCAAGGAAATCGCCGACGACTCCGACGACGCCTGAGAGCGTCCGGGGCCCGGCCCGCCGGAGTGCGGGCGTCCGCGGCCGCCGCTATCGTGCGAAGCGGCTGGACGGAGGTGCGACGGTGCCGCTCGACGCCGGAACTCCCGTAGCGGGACCACGGGACGGCGCGGTGCGGGCACCGGGCAGTCGGACGGACACCCGCGGTGTGGAAAAATGACGTCCTCACGTGCTTGAGACCTGCAGGCACATCCGCGGGACGGTGGTATCCGCCCCTGGGTGTGCTCTGCTGCCCTCCCGCGACCGTCGTGTCCGCACCAGGCCGGGAGGAGCCTCTCACGATGACGCGGTCCCTACGAGGAACGGGCGAGCCCCGGAGTACCGCCGGACCGGCGGCGGGGCACTCCGACGGGGACGTCGTGCTGGGACCCGCCGCGGCGTTCGCCGCAGTGACCGCACCCTCCGTCGTCCTCGACCGCCACCTGATCGTTCGCGGTGCGAACCCGGCTTGCCTCGCTGCCGTCGGCCGGACGTGGGAAGACCTCGCGGGACAGCACCTGTTCACTGCCTTCCCGAGCAACCCGGACGCCCCCGACGGGGGCGCCGCCCTCGAAGCCTGCCTGCGGCACGTCCTCTCCGGCAGCGGAGTGGAGCGCCTCCCCCTGCTGCGCTACGACCTCGCACTGCCCCGGGCCCCGGGCCGTTTCGCCGAGCGGTACTGGAGCGTGGTCGGCAGCCCGATGCCGTGCGGCGGGGACGAGCCCGCCGGGGTGCTGCTGCAGGCGCAGGACGTCACGGCGGTCCACCACCACCTGGCAGGCGTGCTGGAGGCGTTGCGGGATCCGGACGAGGAGTCCGCGGACGACGACGCTCCGGTCGGGACCGCCCCGGCCGCCGGTGTGTCGGCGCTGCTGGACGGGGCGCACCGCATGCAGCAGGTGCAGCAGGAGAACGCCCAGCTGCGCCGGGCACTCGAGTCCCGGGCGGCGATCGACCAGGCCATCGGCATAGCGCTCGCGGAGCACACCGGGACCCCCGAGGAGGCCTTCCGTCGCCTGGTCACCCTCTCGCAGGAGTCCAACGTGAAGCTGCGCGACGTGGCTCGCGCGCTCGTGGCCCGCGCTGCCGGGCCGGACCGGCCGCTACTGCCCTGAGCCGGGCGGCTACCTGCTGCTGCGCCGCCGGCGCAGCAGCAGTTTCGGCAGGCCGGCGGGTGCCCTGCGCCGGGTCGTCGCCGGGGTGGGGAGCGGGGCGGCCGTGTGCGCGGCGTCCGGCATGCGGCCGGGCCGCTGCGAGCACGCCCCGGCCGGCTCCAGACGCAGCACCCGGCACTCGCGGGCCCACCGCTCGGCAACCGCGTCCGCGTCCGGGGCGTTGAGCCGCTTGGGCCGCAGCCGCGCGACGGTCTCGGACCACTCCGGCGACCCGGGCGCCGGCTCCACGACCCGGGCGGGCCAGGAGATCAGGCGGCCGCCCTTGTCCTTGCTGCGGGCGGTGACCGTGGCGGTGCCGCCGTCCGTCAGGCCGAGACCGGCCAGCGGCTGTTCCGTGCGGCCCGGGTCACGGTCCGGTCCGGGTGCGTCCGAGCTCCGGCCGACCAGGCAGACCGCCCCTTCGTGCCACACGTGCCACAGCGGCCGTGCCGGTCCTTCGGGTCCGCGCACCCACAGCAGGGCGGACTTCTTGGCGGTCTCCTCGATCAGGGCGCGGTCCAGGTCCTCGGTCCCCGCGGAGGCGTCGTCGGCGGCTGCGCTCATGACGGCAGGCTACAACCAGCCGTTGCGCCGGAAGCCGCGGTGGATGACGGCGCAGAGGCCGACCGTCGCCAGCAGCACGGTCGGGTACGCGTACCGCCAGTGCAGTTCCGGCATGTACTCGAAGTTCATGCCGTAGATGCCGGCGATCATGGTGGGGACGGCGAAGATCGCCGCCCACGAGGTGATCTTCCGCATGTCCTCGTTCTGGGCGACGGTGGCCTGGGCCAGGTTGGCCTGGAGGATCGAGTTCAGGAGGTCGTCGAAGCCCAGCACCTGCTCGTTCACGCGGGCCACGTGGTCGGCGACGTCCCGGAAATACTTCTGCACCTCCGGGTCGACCAGGCGCATGGGGCGTTCGCCGAGCTGCTGCATCGGCCGCAGCAGGGGCGACACGGCACGCTTGAACTCCAGTACCTCGCGCTTCAGTTGGTAGATGCGCCCGGCGTCGCCGCCGCGGCTCCTGCCGGTGCCGGAGGAGTGGGCCGTCGTCTCGGAGAACACCGCGATCTCCACCTCGTCGATGTCGTCCTGGACGGCGTCCGCGACCGCGAGGTAGCCGTCCACGGTCTGGTCGGCGATGGCGTGCAGGACCGATGAGGGTCCCTTGGCGAGGAGTTCGGGGTCCTCCTGCATGCGGTGGCGCAGTGCCCGGAGCGAACCCTGGCCGCCGTGCCGGACGGTGATGATGTAGTCCTGCCCGGTGAAGCACATGACCTCGCCGGTCTCCACCACCTGGCTGCTCGCGGTGAGTTCGGCGTGCTCGACGTAGTGGATGGTCTTGAACACCGTGAACAGCGAGTCGTCGTACCGCTCCAACTTCGGCCGCTGGTGCGCGTGCACGGCGTCCTCCACCGCCAGCGGGTGGAGTCCGTAGTCCCCCGCGATGCCGGAGAACTCCTCCTCGGTCGGCTCGTGCAGGCCGATCCACACGAAGTCCCCGGGCTCGCCGCGGCGGACGGTGCGCAGCGCCTCGGCCGGTTCGACGCGGGTCGTGATGCGGTGGCCCTCGCGGTAGACGGCGCAGTCGACGACGGCGGTGCGGGCGGCACGCGGGCCGTCGTAGGCGTTGCTGGCGGCGTCGCCCTGCTTGAGGGAGGGGCGGACGGCTGCGCGCAGGTCGCGGATCATGGACATGCTGGGCTCCTCAGGGGTGCCGTGCCGTCCGGCGTGCGCAACGCCACCCGGAATGGGGACCTACGTGGTCCGGCACTGCGGTGGGCCGGAGAGGGAGGTCCGCAAAGCGGGTACCGCGCGGGGCCGTACGGCGTGCGCTGACGGTCGAGGGTCGAGAGGGGCGTGCACACGCTCCTCCGCCGTGCGGACCGACGACCTGCAGGGCTCCGGGAAGGTTTCACCGCGGTGCGGTGGGGGAGGAGGCCTCAGGCGCGGGAACGCGGGTGCCGGGCGGAAGAGCGGTTGGTACTGCACGGTCGACTCGGATCCATGACGTCCCACCTCCTCCGGCCGGTCCCCCGTGGGGGATGTTGGAAACATGCCGTGACCAGCGCCCCACGGTAGCACTCCGCACCAGGCGTTCCCGACCGTCCCGGCCGAAAGGAGCCCGTGCCGGGCGGTTGCGTTCCGGGCTCCTCGCCGCGCCTATGCTCGCGCGCATGGTGGACGTTCTTCAACTCGTCGAGGCCCGGCTCCGATCTGCGTTGGGCGAGCCCGATGCGCGGGCGTCGGTGACCTTCCTGGGCGCCGAGCGCATCGAGGTGCTGCGCTTCCGTGACACCGAGGGCGGCCGCGCGGTGGTGCGGTACGCCACGCTGGGGATGTCCGCCACCCCGATGACGGATCCGACGGCCGCCGTCGCCGACCCCGAGCGCGGTCCCCGCGCGGAGCTGCTGCTGTCGCTGAGGGCCGTCGCACCCGGCACGGCCGACACGGACAAGGTCCTGCGGCCGTTGGCGGTGCTGGCCGCCTCTCCGCAGGTGGAGGGCGTCGTGGTGGCGCCCGGAGCCTCGCTGGACGTGGGGGGTCCCCTGTGGCCCGGGGCTCCGTTCACCTCGGTGCTGGTGGCCGAGGGCGGGGGGCTGGTCGAGGACCTGGACGTCGACCCTCCCCGCGATCCCGTGCGCTTCCTGCCGCTGCTGCCCATGACGCCGAACGAGGCGGCCTGGAAGCGCGTACGGGGCGCCGCGGCGCTCGAGGAGAGGTGGCTGGCGCACGGCACGGATCTCCGCGACCCGCTGCGGTCTGCGGTTCCGCTGGAGGGGTGAGGCGCCCTCCCGGCTATCGGCAGGACGGTCCGGCGGGGCGGTCGGGACCGTCTGCGGAACGAGACAGTTGTGGAGTACATGCATGTTCACGGCCGGGTGACCGTTCTTGACGGCGGCCCTGCGGGGGAGGACCGTGGTGCTCCATGAGGGGCGAACCCAGTTGCCCGAAATGCGGTGGCCGGGTCCGGGCGCCCGGTCTCTTCGCGGACACCTGGCAGTGCGACCTGCACGGCAGCGTGTATCCGCTGCAGCCGGTGGTGCCGCCCAGCGTCGACGCCCTCAACGTGGTCGTCGGCCGGGCCCGGGTCCCGGTGTGGATGCCGTGGCCGCTGCCGGTCGGATGGCTCTTCACCGGCGCTGCCGGCGCGGGGGACGACCGCAGCGGTGACCGCGCGACCGTCGTGGCCTGCTCCGGCCCCGGCCCACTCGGCGGGCCCGGCGAGCTGCTCCTGGTGGCGGAGGAACTCGGCGTCGGGCTGGGAGCCCGCTACGCCGGCGTCGAAGGCCCCGACCCCGCGCCGTACCTCCACGTGGAGAAGCCGCCGGACGGCAAGGTCCTGGCGGCCGGCCGCCCCACCCCGCTGTGGCTCCTGCACGGCGCCCCCTCGGACCGTGCCGTCTTCGCGGGCGAGGCGTGCGGGATGTGGCTGTGGGCGATCGTCTGGCCGGAGCAGTCCGGGTTCCTGCTCTACGACGAACTCGTCCTCGCCGACCTCCGGGAGGCCGGGGCCGAGGTGGACCTGCTGCCGGTCGGCGCCCTGTCGCCGCGGCTCCTGCATACCCACGAGCTCCCCGAGCAACGCTGACCCCGGCCGGGGCCAGGATCCGCTGCCGGTAGAGTGGTGCCGCCAGCAGCCCGCCCGAACCGTAGTTGGAGCACGCCCCGTGCGCATCGACCTGCACACCCACTCTGCCGCGTCGGACGGTACCGACACGCCCGCCGAGCTGGTGCGCAACGCCGCTGCGGCCGGGCTGGACGCGGTGGCCCTCACCGACCACGACACCGTCGCCGGGCACGACGAGGCACTCGCGGCGCTCCCGTCCGGTCTGACCCTGGTCACCGGCATCGAGCTGTCCTGCCGGCTCGACGGCATCCCGCTGCACATGCTCGGCTACCTCTTCGACCCGGAGGAACCGGAGCTGGCGCGCGAGCGCGAGCTGGTACGGGACGACCGGGTGCCCCGGGCGAAGGCGATGGTCGGGAAGCTGCGCGACCTCGGGGTGCCGGTCACCTGGGAGCGCGTCGCCGAGATCGCGGGCGACGGCGCCGTCGGCAGGCCGCACATCGCCAGCGCCATGGTCGAACTCGGCGTCGTCGAAACCGTCACCGACGCGTTCACCTCCGACTGGATCGCCAACGACGGGCGCGCCTACGTCGACAAGCACGAGCTCAACCCGTTCGATGCCGTCCGGCTGATCAAGAGCGCCGGGGGAGTCGCGGTCTTCGCCCATCCCCTCGCGGTGAAGCGCGGCGAATGCCTCCCCGAGTCCGCCATCGGCGAGCTGGCCCGGGCGGGACTCGACGGCCTGGAGGCGGACCACATGGACCACGACCTGGCCACCCGCACCCGCCTGCACGGCATGGCCGCCGAGCTCGGACTCTTCGCCACCGGGTCGAGCGACTACCACGGCAGCCGCAAGACCTGCGTGCTCGGTGAGCACACCACCCACCCGGACGCGTACGCACAGATCGTCGAACGCGCCACGGGCGCCAAGCCCGTCACCGGCTGACCCGGGCCCCACGCCGCTTTTCCTTCCCGGTTCCTGCCCCGGCTCCCGCCCGGCGCACCCGTGCGGGGTCCGGTATGCGGTCCGCCGTCGTCCGCCCGGCCCCGACCGGCTACGGTGCCGGTGCCGTGCGCCGCCCGCGGTCGCCCCCGTCCGGACGTTCCGTCCGGCCCGGCTCCGCTCCCCCGGAGTCGTGCGGCCCGCGCTCCGTCCGACGCGTTCGTCCCCCGCGTCCTCCTCCATCCGTTCCACTCCCCACCCGCACCGAGGTCCCGCCGTGTTCGATGCCGCTCTCTTCGGATCCGTTTTCGTCACCCTTTTCGTGATCATGGACCCTCCCGGGATCACCCCGGTGTTCCTGGGGCTGACCTCCGGCCGGCCCGCGCGCACCCAGCGCCGCATGGCCCTGCAGGCCACCGCGGTGGCCTTCGGTGTGATCGCCGTCTTCGGAGTCTGCGGCCGGCAGATCCTCGACTACCTGCACGTCTCCGTGCCCGCCCTGATGGTCGCGGGAGGTCTGCTCCTGCTGCTCGTCGCGCTCGACCTGCTCACCGGAAAGGCCGACGAGCCCTCCCAGACCAAGGACGTCAACGTCGCGCTGGTGCCGCTCGGCATGCCGCTGCTCGCGGGGCCCGGCGCCATCGTGTCGGTGATCCTCGCCGTGCAGCGTGCGGACGGCTGGGGCGGTCAGCTGTCGGTGTGGACGGCGATCCTCGCCATCCACGTCGTGCTCTGGCTCGTGATGCGGTACTCGCTGTTCGTCATCCGCGTCATCAAGGACGGCGGAGTGGTGCTGGTGACGCGGCTGTCCGGGATGCTTCTCTCCGCCATCGCCGTCCAGCAGATCGCGAACGGCGTGATGCGGTTCGTCTCCTGAGCGTTCAGCTCACCGCGGTGGCCCAGCCGGCGATCAGGGCGCGAGCGGTCTGCTGCGGCTGCTCGGCGTTCGGCGAGTGGTCGGCCCCCACGACCACCGTACGGCGGGCACCGATCGCCGAGGCCATCGCGCCCATCTCCGCCACCGGCCAGACGTAGTCGCTCTCCCCGCTCACCACGTGCACCGGCATGCCGGCCCCGGTGAGTGCGGCCAGCTCCGCCGTCCGGTCGGGTTCGGCCAGCAACTGCCGGGCGGTCGCAGCCAGCTGCTCGGGGACGTTCGCCAGCCAGCGGTGGTGCAGGAACTCGGCCACCGCCGGCGGGGTCACCTCGTCCGCGGCCTCCGGCGGGTCCAGCTCCCGCATGGCGCGCCAGATGTCCTCCATCTCCATGACGGGCAGCGCGCCGAGCAGCATCTTCAGCCGCGACTGCTGGGCCGGGCAGACCGCTCCCGGACCGCTGCTGAGCAGCGTGAGCGAGGCGAAGGGCTCGCGGTCGGTCAGCACCGCCGCGCGGGAGACCAGGCCGCCGAGGGAATGGCCGACCAGGTGCAGCGGACCGTCACCGCCACACACCCGGGAGAGCGCCAGGACGTCGGCGGCGAGCTCCTCCTGCGCGTAGGCGGCCTCGTCCAGCGGCCCACCGCTCTCGTACTGGCCCCGCCCGTCCACCGCGATCACGCGGAACCCGTCGCGGGAGAGCGGTTCGAGAAGACCGAGGAAGTCCTCCTTGCTGCCGGTGAAACCGGGGATCAGCAGGGCGGTGCCGCGCGTGGGATCGCCCATGTCGTGCACGGCGAACGGGCCCCGTTCCGTGGCGAGTCGGTGCGCACGGGCTCCGGGGGGCAGGTCGAGGACGGGCGGTCGGCTCATGCCTGGACGCTACCGCGCCGCGGGTGTCGGGGGCGAGAACGCAGCGCGCACGAGGAGCGTCGAACGGTCACCGCCCGGACCGCGATTCGGACAGCGGAACGCCCCCACCGGTGCACCGGTGGGGGCGTTCCGCGCCGGTTCAGCTCTCGCCGCCGGCCTCCGACCTCGCGGCAGCACCGGAGCGGGTGCGGCGCCGGCGCCGCGGCGGACGGCTCGCGCCGTCCTCGCCGGAGCCCGACGCGCCCGGGGCCTGCTTCGGCGCAGCGTCGTTGGCGGCCTTGGCGGTCTGGGGGGCCTTGGCGGCTCCCGCGCTCCCGGAGCGGGTGCGGCGCCGGCGCCGCGGCTTGCGGGGCGCCTCCGCGGCGCCTCCGTCGGCCGCCGGCCCCGTCCCCTCGGAGGACGTGCCCTCGGACGACGGCGACGCCACCGGCTCGCCGCCGCGGGTCCGCCGCCGCTGCCGGGGCCGGGTGCGCCGCGGGCGGTCGTCGCCGGAATCGCGCCGGGCGCCCCGGCCGCTCTTCGCGCCGCGGCCGCCGGTCTCGCCGAGATCCTCGATCTCCTCGGCGGCGAGTCCCGCCCGCGTGCGTTCGGTGCGCGGCAGTATGCCCTTGGTCCCCTCGGGAATGCCGAGGGCCTCGTACAGGTGCGGCGAGGTGGAGTAGGTCTCCTCGGGGTCGTGGAAGTCCAGCTCCAGTGCCTTGTTGATCAGCTGCCATCGCGGGATGTCGTCCCAGTCGACCAGCGTGACGGCGGTACCGGAGGCGCCGGCGCGGCCGGTGCGGCCGATCCGGTGCAGGTAGGTCTTCTCGTCCTCGGGGGTCTGGTAGTTGACGACGTGGGTGACGTTGTCGACGTCGATGCCGCGCGCGGCGACGTCGGTGCACACCAGTACGTCGACCTTCCCGTTGCGGAAGGCCCGCAGCGCCTGCTCCCGGGCGCCCTGGCCCAGGTCGCCGTGCACCGCTCCGGCGGCGAAGCCCCGGCGTGAGAGCTGGTCGGCGATGTCGGCGGCGGTGCGCTTCGTCCGGCAGAAGATCATCGCCAGCCCGCGGCCCTCCGCCTGCAGGATCCGCGCGACCATCTCGGGCTTGTCCATCGAGTGGGCGCGGAAGACGTGCTGCTCGGTGTTGGCGACCGTCTGGCCCTCGTCGTCCGGAGCGGTGGCCCGGATGTGCGTGGGCTGGTTCATGTAGCGGCGTGCGAGCGAGATGACCTGACCCGGCATGGTCGCCGAGAACAGCATCGTCTGCCGTGTGGCGGGCAGCTGCTGCAGGATCTTCTCGACGTCCGGGAGGAACCCGAGGTCGAGCATCTCGTCGGCCTCGTCGAGCACGAGCGTCCGGATGCTGGAGAGGTCCAGCTTCCGCTGGCCGGCCAGGTCGAGGAGGCGGCCGGGCGTGCCGACGACCACGTCGACGCCCTTGCGCAGTGCCTCTACCTGCGGCTCGTAGGCCCGCCCGCCGTAGATCGACAGGACCCGCACGTTGCGGACCTTGCCGGCGGTCAGCAGGTCGTTGGTGACCTGCTGGCAGAGCTCACGGGTGGGGACGACCACCAGCGCCTGCGGCGCGTCGGTGAGCTGCTCGGGCCGGGCCCGGCCCACCTCGACGTCCAGCGGGACGGTGACGGACTCCAGGAGCGGCAGGCCGAAGCCGAGGGTCTTGCCGGTGCCTGTCTTCGCCTGGCCGATGACGTCGGAACCGGCGAGGGCGACCGGAAGGGTCAGCTCCTGGATCGGGAAGGGGGACGTGATGCCGACGGCTTCCAGGGCCTCGGCGGACTCGGAGAGGATCCCGAGTTCTCGAAACGTGGTGGACAGGATGTTTCGCCTCTTCTGTGTGACGCGATCCGAGGCGGCACCGGTCGGGGCCGGTGGAGCGAGGCGGGTCAGTACCGCACCCGGGCACGGCGGGGCCTCTTCGGCCCGTCCGCCGTCCGGCGCGGGACCACTAGCTCATCGCCCTGGCGCTCATCTCGCGCGAGCGGTCCCTCATGGAACGTGGCCCGTGCGCGAGCACGCAGCCACGTGAAGGGCTTGTCAGTCGGAGCCGATCGGGCCACCGACCGGGCATCCGCATATGCGTCGGACCTGCCGTCTTCGGCGGGTCTCCATAGCACTGTACCCCGGATCCGCGCACCTGTACCGGGCCGGAGGATGTGTACGAGTTCACACCGGTCCGCCACGGGCGGCACCGGGCCGGCCCTGCGGGCCCGCCTGCCTGGTGGGGAGGGCTATCGTGCTCGGCATGGAGACGCCCGACACACACACCGACGCGGCCGCGGAAGACCCGGCCGCGGAAGACCCGGCCGCGGAAGACCCGGCCGCGGCGGCCGGCGGGACCGGCATCGCCTCGCGGAGCTGGGAGCAGGCCTCCGGCGACCCCCAGTACCGTGCCGCCGTGGTGGACCTGCTCGGCGCACTGGCGTACGGGGAGCTCGCTGCTTTCGAGCGCCTGGCCGAGGACGCCAAGCTCGCGCCGTCGCTCGCCGACAAGGCCCAGCTCGCCGCGATGGCGTCCGCCGAGTTCCAGCACTTCGAACGGCTGCGGGAGCGACTCGCCGAGATCGACACCGACCCCACCGCCGCGATGGAGCCCTTCGCGGAGCCGCTGGACGAGTTCCACCGGCTGACGGCGCCCTCCGACTGGCTGGAGGGCCTGATCAAGGCGTACGTGGGCGACTCGATCGCCTCCGACTTCTACCGCGAGGTCGCGGCCCGGCTGGACACCGACACCCGCGCGCTGGTGCTGGCCGTGCTCGACGACACCGGCCACTCCGGTTTCGCGGTGGAGAAGGTGCGTGCCGCGATCGAGGCGGACGAACGCGTCGGCGGCCGCCTCGCGCTGTGGGCCCGCCGCCTGATGGGGGAGGCCCTGGCGCAGGCGCAGCGCGTCGTCGCGGACCGGGACGCGCTGTCGACGATGCTCGTCGGCGGCATGGCGGACGGCTTCGACCTCGCGGAGGTCGGCCGGATGTTCTCGCGCATCACCGAGGCGCACACGAAGCGGATGGCCGCCATCGGTCTCGCCGCATAGCGGCGGGACCCGGCTCAGTGCGAACGCGATGCGGCGGTACGTGGTGCGGCCGTACGCGGTGCCGCCGTGTGCGGCCGCGACGCCCCGCGCGGCGGACGCACGTGGAGCAGGGAGAGCATGGCCGCGGCGACCCCCGCCGCCACCAGGAGGGCACTCGGCAGGTTGCCGGGGCCCATGACCGCGTAGGCGACCATGCCGCCGAGGAGTCCGCCGCCGGCGCCGGTCGGCAGGACCAGCCCGCGGCGGGGGAGACGTGACGGCAACCGGAACGCGGCGCTCCAAGCGAGGGCGAGTCCGACGAGGACAGAGCCGCATGCTTCCCAGAACACGGAACCTCCCGGGCCGTTGAGGCGGAATCGGTCGATCCGGTCCTCCCCTCCGGGCGGCGGTGTGAAACTGCCGTGAAGAGGAACGTCCGAGGCGCGCTGCCCAGCCGGGCGGGGCTGCCGGGTACAACCACGCGTGCGGGGTACGGAAGTGAACTCCCTTACCCCGCACGCGTGTTCCGAGTGGTGCCCCGGAGGAGTCGTCAGAGCGTCCCGAAGCCGACCTTGCGGCCGCCCGGTTCGCCGATCTCGACGTAGGCCACCCGGTCGGACGGCACCAGGACCTTGCGGCCGTGCTCGTCCTCGAGGTTGAGCACGGAACCGGTCTCGCCCAGGGCCGTCTCCACGGCCTTCCGGACCTCGTCCGCGCTCTGGCTGCTCTCGATGACGATCTCGCGGGGCGCGTGCTGCACGCCGATCTTGACCTCCACGGCCATGTCCCTCCGACGGTCGAGGTGCGCGGACAGCCGCGCCGTACGCTGCACAGATTAGCCCGCGCCGCCGGTTGCCCGTCGACTGCGGCGGCACGCCCTCAGCGAACAGCCGATGGCCGCGGCGCGCGGCGCGTCACTGCAGGGGGAAGCCCGCGATCCCGCGCCAGGACAGCGACGAGATCAGGCGCGCCGCGGCGTCCCGGGGAATCCGCTGGCCGGCGCCCAGCCAGTACCGGGCGGTGATCTGCGCCATGCCGCACAGGCCGACCGCGAGCAGCATCGCCTGGTCGCCGGGCAGTTTGGTGTCCTCGCTGATGACCTCGCTGACCGCCTGCGCGCAGTCCAGGCTCACCCGGTCCACGCGCTGGCGCACCGCGGGCTCGTTGGTGAGGTCCGACTCGAACACGAGCCGGAACGCGCCGCCCTCGTCCTCGACGAAGCCGAAGTAGGCGTCCATAGTGGCCGCGACGCGCTGCTTGTTGTCGTGGGTGGACTCCAGCGCGCTGCGCACCGCCTGGAGCAGTGCCTCGCAGTGCTGGTCCAGCAGCGCCAGGTAGAGGTCGAGCTTGCCGGGGAAGTGCTGGTACAGCACGGGCTTGCTGACACCCGCCCGGTCCGCGATGTCGTCCATGGCCGCCGCGTGGTAACCCTGCGCGACGAACACCTCCTGGGCGGCTCCGAGGAGCTGGTTGCGTCGGGCCCTGCGCGGCAGGCGCGTGCCGCGGGGGCGCGCCTCTGCTGCTGTCTGCTCGATCGTCACGCTCGCCTCCCTGGTGCCTCCCCGGCCGGGCCAGGGGACGTTTCGTTCACGACGCGGATGTGCGCCTGACAGCCATCGTACTTTCGGGTAACCCCGGTCGTGCCCGTCATGGCCGACATTCTCCCTCGGCGGAGGCTACCGGGAGCCTCCGCCGAGGCCGGTGGGGACGGCGGGCGCCGCCTCAGCGGTACTCGTCCTCGCCCACGTCCACCACCTGCGCCTGTTCGGCGGCGTCGGCCGCATCGACCTCGGGCGAGCGCCCGGTGATCGGCTCGCTGCGCTGCCGGAGAAGCTCCGCGTGCTGTTCGGCGGCGTCCGCTTCGGGCGCTTCGATTCCGGTGTCCGCGGGCTCCTCCTCGTAGACGTCCTCGAACGTTTCCGGATCGGTCGGGTCGAGTGCCATGTGGATCTCCCTTCCCGGGGCGCGTGCCCCGCAGTCCGGTCCTCGCGTGTGCGCCGCGACGGGGCCGGCCCGCCCGGGCCGCTGTTCAGGCGGGTCCCCGCCACGATGACGGCACACACCTCGGTACCCGTGTGATCGTCTCGTAACATTGCTCCATGTCGTCGACCGAGCAGCCGGATCCGACCACCGTCCTACCCGGTGCGATCCCCGAATCCACCGTGCCGCACGTCCACGACGGAGAGACGCTCCGCTCGCTCCCGCTGCCGGGCATGACCCTCACGGTCCGTGCCCGGCCGCCGTCGCGGCAGGGCCTCCCTCCCGCACTGTACGTGCACGGTCTCGGCGGTTCCTCGCAGAACTGGTCGCCGCTGATGGCGGAGCTGGCCGACACCGTGGACGGCGAGGCCCTCGACCTGCCGGGGTTCGGAGCCTCCCCGCCGCCGGACGACGGGAACTACTCCGTGTCCGCCCACGCCCGGGCCGTGATCCGTCACCTCGACGCCGCGGCGCGCGGACCGGTGCACCTCTTCGGCAATTCTCTGGGTGGCGCCGTCACCACCCGCGTCGCCGCACTGCGCCCGGATCTGGTGCGGTCCCTCACGCTCGTCTCCCCGGCCCTGCCGGAGCTGCGCCCGCAGCGCACCGCGCTGCCGACCGCGCTCCTCGCGCTCCCCGGCGCCGCGCCGCTGTTCCGGCGGCTCACGAAGGAGTGGAGTCCGGAACGGCGCACCCGTGAGGTGCTTGCGCTGTGCTACGGCGATCCGGGCCGGGTGGAGCCCGAGGACTTCCGGATCGCGGTGCGGGAGTACGCCCGCCGGGTGGAGCTTCCGTACTTCTGGGACGCGCTGGCCCGCTCGGCCCGCGGTGTCGTGAACGCCTACACTCTCGGTGGCCAGCACTCCCTGTGGCGGCAGGCGGAGCGGGTGCTCGCCCCGACGCTTCTCGTCTACGGCGGCCGTGATCAGCTGGTCTCCTTCCGTACGGCGCGACGCGCGAACAAGGCCTTCCGGGGCTCCCGCCTGGTGACTCTGCCGCAGGCAGGGCACGTGGCGATGATGGAGTACCCCGACGTGGTCGCGCGTGCCTTCCGCGAGCTGGTGACCGAGGCGCCCGGTGCGGCGCGAGCAGGTGAAGGGAGCACCGATGAGTGAGTGGGACGTCCGGTACGCGGGGCGGCGCCCGGGGGCGCCCCCGGAGCGGTCCGGAGCGGTCCGGTGCCGCATCGTCGGGCGTCTCCGCCGCCACGACCGCGCCGGCGCGGCGCACGCGGTCGGCGCCTGATGGGGCGCCACGGCCGCAGGCGCGACCTGCCTCCCGAGACGTCGAAAGCCGCCGACGGGCCGCTCGGAGCGGAGCAGCTCCGGCCGGTGCAGCCGCCGGCACGTCCCCATCGGACGGAGAGATCCGGCGGCCACGGGCCGGAGGCGCAGGTCCGTGCGCCCGCGGTTCCGCGCCCCTACCCCGGGTCACCGAGCCCCGGGGGTCCCGCGACTCCCGCCCACGGCACCCCGCGCCCCCGGCAGAACGCGCCCTCGGCAGACGGGCCCAGGGTGCGCGGCGGTCACCCGGAGCACCGGGAGCCGGCCGGAAGGAGCTTCGCCGCGGGGCCCGCGGGCCCGCGCGGAACGGCCGGCAGCGGCCCCGGGGGTCGTGGTCCGATGCGGGGGGCCGGGAACGGGGAGCGGCCCGGACCGCGCCAGGACTACCTCGACGCGTTCGAGGACGACGTCTTCGCCGCCGGTGCGTCCGGTGCCACCGACGCCGCGCCGTCGGTGCCGCGCAGCCGCCGGCCGGGCGAGCGCGTCGTGGGGCCGACCCGGGTCGGCGGTGTCGCCGGCGGGCATGTGCCGCCGGGCGGTGTGCAGGAGCCCGCCGGGCCGGCGGGGCCGCCCGACGACGAGCCGGCCGAGAAGCGTCCCGGCCGTGCGAAGGCCAAGGGGCGCACCTTCACCGGCGTGTTCGCCGCGGCCGTGACCACCGTGCTGGCCGTCGTGGTGGCCGGGCAGGTGACCGGTATCGACCAGGGCGTTCCGGATCGGGCGGCGTCCGCCGACGCCGATTCCGCCGGCGGTGACGACCGCTCCGCCGGTCCCGTCACCGGGCCCTCGGACCCGCAGCCGGCCGAGCCGCTCACCTACGAGGAGAAGATCGCCCGGGTCCTGCCCTTCGACCCGGAGCTGCAGGGGCCGGGGACCTTCACCGCCGTCGGCGGCCGGCAGGACGGCACCGGCCGGGGCGAGGTGTTCCGCTACCGGGTCGAGGTGGAGGACGAGCTGCCGCTCGACGGCGAACTGTTCGCCGAGGCGCTGCACCGCACCCTGAACGACGAGCGCAGCTGGTCGCACGACGGGGCGCGGAGCTTCCGGCGCGTCGCCTCCGGGCAGGACGCCGACTTCGTGGTGACGCTCGCCAGCCCGGGCACGACCGGCGAGTGGTGCGAGAAGTCCGGCCTGGACACCACGGAGCAGAACGTCTCCTGCGACTCGGCCGCCACCGAGCGGGTCATGATCAACGCGTGGCGGTGGGCGCGGGGCTCCGAGACCTTCGGCGACGGACGTATCCGCGCGTACCGCGAGATGCTGATCAACCACGAGGTCGGCCACCGGCTCGGCAAGGGACACAGCTACTGCGGGACCGACGGGTCCCTCGCGCCGGTGATGATGCAGCAGACCAAGACGCTCACCACCGACGGGCGCACCTGCCGCCCGAATGCATGGCCCCACCCGGGGAACGGGGGCGACTGACCCGCCTCGCCCCCCTGCCGTCGCATCGCGCGGGAGGGGAACGTCCGAACCTCCGTGAGGTCACGCCGCTTCACCCCTTCCGGTGGTGCGGCGGACAACCGTCCGCCGCGCACCCCCCTTGCGTGCCTACGGTCTGTCGCATCACGTCCGCCGCATTCCGCACGGCGGACCCACACGAGGACAGGCCGGGGGTGCGTTCGTGCGCGTTGCGCTGCTTACGGAGGGTGGGTACCCCTACGCACGGGGTGAGTCGGTGCTGTGGTGCGACCGGCTGGTGCGCGGCCTGTCGGGGCACGAGTTCGAGGTCTACGCGCTCAGCCGCAGCGCCCGGCAGGAAGCCGGCGGCCGGTACGACCTGCCGCCGAACGTGCGGCACGTGCGCACCGCGCCACTGTGGGGCCCGGCGGCGCAGCCGCCGGTCGACGGCGCGGGTGCGCGCGGCCTCACCGGGCGGCGGGAACGGCGGCGGTTCGCCGAGTGCTTCGCCGAACTCGCGGCCGCGATCTGCGTACCTGCGGACCCGGGCGGCACCACCGGGGCCGTGCAGGCCGGTTCCGCGGCGACCGACGGGGCCGCGGCGGCCGAGCGCTTCGCCACCGGCCTCTACGGTCTGGCGGACCTTGCCCGCGAGTACGGCGGGCTGCCCGCCGCCGTCCGGTCCGAACTCGCCGTGCGGGTGCTGGAGTCCGCCTGCCGTGCGCCCGGAGCGCTGCGGGCGGTGCAGACCGCCCAGGTCTCCGACCTGCTCGCCGTCGTCGACCGGTTGGAGCGCGCGCTGCGCCCGCTGTCGTCCGACTGGCTCGACGAAGCCCCGGGCAGCCTGGGGCTCGCGTCCGTGGACCTGTGCCACGCGGTGGGTGGCGGCCCCGCGGCACTGGCCGGGCTCCTCGCCGCGCGCGCGGCCGGCACCCCTCTGCTGATCACCGAGTACGGTGTGCGGCTGCGTGAGCACTACCTGACGGCCGCCGTCGCGCCGGGCGCCGCCGGCGCCCCCGTCCGTGCGCTGCTGGCCGCCTTCCAGGGGCGACTCGCGCAGGAGGCGTACGCTCGCGCGCAGCTCATCACGCCGGGCAACACGCATGCCCGGCGCTGGCAGGAGCGCTGCGGGGCCAGCCGGGAGCGACTGCGCACCGTCTACCCGGGGATGGACGCCGAACCGTTCACCGAGGTCGGCGAGGCGGTCATGGACGTTCCGCCGGGGGCCGACGCAGCGAGCGGAACCCACCCCGCACTCGTCTGGGTCGGCCGCGTCGAACCGGCGAAGGACCTCGTCGCCCTGCTGCACGCCTTCGCCGAAATCAGACGCTCGCTGCCGGAGGCCCGGCTCCGGATCGTCGAGACCGGTCCGGGCGCCGCCCCCGATGCCGCCGGGTACGCCGCACACCTGCGCTCCCTCGCCGCACACCTGTTCCCCGACGAGGCCGCCGACGCACGGAGCGTGGGGAGGAGCCCGGTCACGTTCGAGGAGATCGGCGGGCCCACGGCGCCCAGTCTCGCCGACGCCTACGCGTCCGGCTCCGTGGCGGTCCTGTCGAGCGTGGTGGAGGGCTTCCCGGTCTCCCTGGTGGAGGCCATGTTCTGCGCCCGGGCCACCGTGTCGACCGACGTCGGCGCGGTGTGCGAGGTGATCGGCGGAACCGGACTCGTCGTGCCGCCGCGCAACCCGAGCGCCCTGGCGGACGCCTGCCTGGCCCTGCTGCGGGACCCCGCGCGGCGCACCCGCCTCGGAGCGGCCGCCCGCGCGCGGGCGCTGGAACTGTTCACCGTCGAGCAGAACATCGAGGCCTTCCGCGGCATCTACCTGGAGTTGATGTCGCACACCCACCGAGCCGGTGAGGACGCCGTCGCCGAGGACGGCACACCCCTCCCGTTCGCACACCCCGCCGAGTCCCACGTGCCGGGGCGCTGGGCGAGCAGCGCCCGCCCGTCCGCCGCCGCCCTCGCCGCCGGCACGGCTCCCGGCAGCCGCCGCCCCCGCTTCCCGGCACAGCCCACCTCACCCGACGGCCCCGGCCGGGCCCGGCACGCGGCGGTCGGCGGCGCGGCCGTCGCCGCCCGGCCGGGCCAGGAGGACCAGTGATGAGTTCCCGCCCCGAACCCCGAGTACCCGGCACGCCCGAGGACCGGGACGCCCCGGACCCGGCGGCCGCCCCCGTCAACCCGGGAGCCTGGGACACCCGGTCGTGGACCCTCGTGGACGACGTGACCGGCCCCCGCCCGGCAGCCGGCGCACAGTCCCCCGCACCGACCGGCGCCGCCGGGCAGCCGTCCCGGCGCGAGGAGCCCGCCCCGGAGGTGGTGTGGCCCGAGGCGGACCGCGCGGACGCCCCCGCGCTGGACGCGGACGGCGTGCCGCTCGCCGAGCCTCCGACGGGGCCCGTGCGGCCGCTGGCCCGCCGCCCCGCAGCTCCGGTTCCTCCTCCCCGGGATACCCGGCCGTCCCCGGAACACGGTGGGGCGGAGCAGCCCGGACCGACCGCAGGCGCACCCCCGCGCCGCCGGGCCCGCGCCACTCCGTCGGCCGCGCCGACCCCTGCCCCACCGGCGCCCGGGACCCGGCTTCCCGACCCGCCGCAGCGGGCCGAGGGCGCCCCCTCCGCCGACGGCCCGCCGGACGGGGAACCGTCCGCCGAGGGGGCTCCCGCCCGGAGTCGGGAGCGCACGCCCCGGGCCGCACCGGCCGGAGGGCGGCCGCCGGCCGCGCGCGGTGCCGTCGCCGCGGCACCGGGCCCCGGTGGCTCCGCCGACCCGGTGCGTGAGCTCATGCACCGCCATCGCGCCCTGTGCGAGCGCGCCGTCGATCCGCTGGAGATCGCAGCCGGGCTGGAGGCGCACGGCATCACCGACCGGACGGCCGCCCGCTACCGCCACCGCGACGTCTTCTCCCTCGCGGAGGAGCTGTACGTCCGGGTCCCGCGCGCCGAGAACGACCCGCCGCCCGCCGCCCCCGACGCACCGGTCGGAGGGGGCGGCGCCACCGGCCTCCGCACTGTCGGGCGGGCATTGAGCCACCTGCTTCCCGGCGCCCTCTGCGCGGCGACGCTCGCCGGGCTGGTGCAGGTCCCCGCGTCCCCGCCGTACGCCCGGCCCGCGGTGGCGGTGCTCGGAGGCCTTGCCGTGCTGGCTGCCGTCGGTCTGTCGCTCCGCGGCCTGCCGCGGACCCGTACCGCCGCGCTGTGGGCCTGCTGGCTGCTCGGCTACGCGCTGTACGGCGACTGGTTGCTGGCCCAGCTGCTCTCCGTCGGGGAAGGAACCGGCCTTCCCGTACCGGCGCTCGGCTGCCGCTGCGTGCCGCTGGCGATGAGCATCGGCGTCGCCCCGGCCGCGTGGTGCGCACAGTTGTTCGCCGCCCGGGCGCGCCGCAGGCTCGGCGGCAGCCGCAGCCTCGGCGACTTCGCCGCACGGGTGCGGCCACTGCTGCTGCTCGCCGTCGCCTCGTTCGTCGCGGCACTGCTGGCTGTCCAGTACGCCGTCCATCTCGCGGTGGCCGGCACCCTCCCGCCCTACGGCACGCCGGCGACGACCGCCGCGCTGGGGGCGCTGCTGTTCCTGGCGCTGCTGCTGAGCGCCCACGGATTCCCGCGCGCGGCCTCGGCGGGACTCGCCTCGGCCTGCCTGCTGGTCGCCGCCGCCCTCGGCACGGTGCTGGCGGCCCGCCTCCCCGGGGCGGAGCAGCTCGCCCTGCCGGTCGAGTCGGCGGTGGCCGTCCTCGGACCTGCGGTCGTCCCCGTCGTCGCCTGCACGCTGGCCGCGCTCCCGCTGCTCGGCTATGCGCTGCGCGTGCTGGCCGGGGCCTCGGCCCACCAGCGGGGCGGTCCGTCGGCCGACCGTCCGCTGCGCCAGGTCAGGTGACGACCGGCAGCCGTTCCGGGCGCGGCGGCCGCGCCGCCCACCGCTTCCTCCCCTTCCCTCTCCTCCCTTTCCCTCCGCCGCACGGAAGTGCACGAGACACGACAGGAGCACCACCCATGACACTCCGCAATTCCCGTCGAGCGATCCGTCACGAGGAGGCCGCACCATGCGTGTGCTGCTGATCGGTGCCCACGGGTACCTCGGGCGCTTCGTCGCCGAGCGCCTGCTGGCCGACCCGGCCGTGCAGCTGACGGCGCTGGGCCGCGACGACGACGCCGACGTCCGTTTCGATCTGTCCTCCGGCAGCCCGGGCGCCCTCACGCGGTTCCTCGACGCGGTGCACCCGGGCGTCGTCATCAACTGCGCGGGTGCCGTCCGGGGCGGTGCCCGGGAACTGACCCGGCACAACACGGTCGGCGTCGCCACCGTCTGCGAGGCCATGCGCCGCAGCAGCTGCGGCTCCCGGCTGGTGCACCTCGGCTGTGCCGCCGAGTACGGCCCCTCCCAGCCGGGGTCGTCCACCGCCGAGGACGCCGTACCGCGTCCCGGGGGGCCCTACGGCGTGAGCAAGCTGGCCGCCACCGAGCTCGTGCTGGGGTCGGGGCTGGACGCGGTCGTACTCCGGGTCTTCTCCCCGGCCGGTCCCGGAACGCCCGCGGGCTCGCCGCTCGGGCGTCTCGCGGAGGGCATGCGCCGTGCGCTCCAGCAGGGCGACAGCGAGCTGAAGCTGCCCGCCCTCGGCGTCCAGCGGGATTTCGTCGACGTGCGGGACGTGGCCCGCGCGGTGCATGCGGCATCGCTGTCGGCGGCGCAGGGCGTGGTCAACATCGGGACGGGGCGGGCGGTGCGGATGCGTGACGCGGCCTCCGTACTGGCACGTGTCGCGGGATACGCGGGAGCCGTCCACGAACTGGAACCACCGGCGGTGGGACCGAACGGCCTGACCGCGGCCGTCCCGTTCCCGGACGGCTGCGGTGCCTGGCAGCAGGCCGACGTCCGTACGGCGCGCGACCGGCTCGGCTGGCGTCCGCGCATCGGCCTGGAGGAGTCGCTGGCCGACATCTGGATGGAGGCGGCATGCCGTATCTGACGGAGGAAGGTGCCGGGCCCGCGGCCGGGGCGGAGGATGTGCGGATCGGCGTCGGTGTCCCGGGCTGGGCGCACCCGATGCTCGCTCCCGCCGAATGGCAGGCGCTGCCCCGGGCGGAGGCCGCGCTCCACTGGACGGTGCTCGACGTGGGCCGCGGCCCCGGTGCCCGTCCCGACCCCTACTGCCTCGCGGCCGCCGCGCGGTTCCGGGAGTCGCGGGTGCGGGTGCTCGGACATCTGGACATGCGGCAGGGCTTCCGCCCGTTCGCGGAGCTGGTCGCGGACGCCCGCCGCTTCCTCGACTGGTACGGCGTGGACGGCTTCTACCTCGCGCGCTGCCCCTCCGACCCGGCCCACCTGTACGAGACCCGCCGCACGACCCGCACGCTGCGGGCGCTCAGCGGGGGCGGCAGGCTCGTGCTGGAGCACGGCACCCACCCGTATCCGGAGTACGTCTCCCTCGCGGACCAGTTGGTGACCTTCCGGGGGGCCTGGCCCGACTACCGCTGGTCGCAGGCGGCGGCGTGGACCGCCGACCACCCGCCGGAGCGCTTCTGCCATCTCGTCCACGGCGTTCCGGGGACGCACCTGGTCGAGGCGCTGCGCGTCGCGCGGTGGCAGGGTGCCGGGACGGTCTACTTCACCGATCGCGGTACGTCCGGTGGCGTGAGCCCCTGGGAGACGCTTCCCGGGTACTGGGACACATTCGTCTCGCACATCGGGACGAGTGTCTCGGAATGAGATCGGGCGTGGCAGTGTTACCGGAGACGCACGTCCTCCGGCCCACAGGTCCGGGGGGATGTCCCGATCACCGAACTTGTTGAGGTCTCTCCGTGTCGCTGCCACCCCTGGTCGAACCGGCCTCCGAGCTCACCGTCGACGAGGTCCGCCGGTACTCCCGCCACCTGATCATCCCGGACGTCGGGATGGAGGGCCAGAAGCGTCTGAAGAACGCCAAGGTCCTGTGCGTGGGCGCGGGCGGTCTCGGTTCCCCTGCCCTGATGTACCTTGCCGCTGCCGGTGTCGGCACGCTCGGCATCGTCGAGTTCGACGAGGTCGACGAGTCGAACCTGCAGCGCCAGATCATCCACAGCCAGAACGACATCGGTCGTCCGAAGGGCGAGTCGGCGAAGGACACCGTGCTGGGCATCAACCCGCACACCACGGTCACCCTCCACGAGGAGCGCCTGGACTCCTCGAACGTGATGGAGATCTTCGCCGACTACGACCTGATCGTGGACGGCACGGACAACTTCGCCACGCGCTACCTGGTCAACGACGCCTGCGTGCTGCTGAACAAGCCGTACGTCTGGGGCTCGATCTACCGCTTCGACGGTCAGGCGTCGGTGTTCTGGAGCGAGCACGGCCCCTGCTACCGCTGCCTGTACCCGGAGCCCCCGCCGCCCGGCATGGTGCCGAGCTGCGCCGAGGGCGGCGTCCTGGGCGTGCTCTGCGCCTCCATCGGTTCCATCCAGGTCAACGAGGCCATCAAGCTGCTGGCCGGTATCGGGGACCCGCTGGTCGGCCGCCTGATGATCTACGACGCCCTGGAGATGTCCTACCGGCAGGTCAAGGTCCGCAAGGACCCGGACTGCGCGGTCTGCGGCGAGAACCCGACGGTCACCGAGCTCATCGACTACGAGGCCTTCTGCGGCGCCGTGTCCGACGAGGCGCAGGCGGCCGCGGTCGACTCCACCATCACTCCCAAGCAGTTGAAGCAGTGGATGGACGAGGGCGAGAGCATCGAGGTCATCGATGTCCGCGAGCCCAACGAGTACGAGATCGTCTCCATCCCGGGCGCCAAGCTGGTGCCGAAGAACGAGTTCCTCATGGGTGACGCGCTCGGCACCATGCCGCAGGACAAGCGCATCGTCCTGCATTGCAAGACGGGTGTCCGCTCCGCGGAAGTCCTGGCGGTCCTCAAGGACGCAGGTTTCTCCGACGCCGTCCACGTCGGCGGCGGCGTCATCGGCTGGGTCAACCAGATCGAGCCGGAGAAGCCCGTCTACTGAGGCAGCCGCGCTCCGCCGCCGCCACCCGCACACCGGCGGGCGGGGGCGGCGGTGTCGTCGGTCATGCCCGCCGTGCCGGCCCCAGCCACCGGCCGCGCAGTGCGAACAGCACTCCGGCGGCCACCGCAAGCAGCAGCAGCGACACCGCCGTCGCGCCTCCCGGATCATTCTGCAGCAGGAGGTAGACCTGGAGGGGCAGCGTCTGGGTGGAGCCGGGCAGGTTGCCTGCGAAGGTGATCGTCGCGCCGAACTCGCCGAGCGCCCGCGCCCACGCCAGCGCGCCGCCCGCCACCAGCGACGGCGCCACCATGGGCAGCGTGACCGATCGGAAGGTGCGCAGCCGGCTCGCGCCCATCGTGGCGGCCGCCTCCTCGTACCGCGGCGGCACCCCGGCGAGGGCGCCCTCCAGGCTGATGACGAGGAACGGCATCGCCACGAAGGTGGCTGCCACCACCGCGCCCGCCGTGGTGAAGGGCAGGCCGACGCCCAGCCGGGCCAGCGGTTCCCCCAGCACGCCCCGCCTGCCGAACGCCTGCAGCAGCGCGACCCCCGCCACCGTCGGCGGCAGCACCATCGGCAGCAGGACCAGCGACCGGACCACCGCCTTGCCGCGGAAGTGCCCGTGGGCCAGCAGCCAGGCGAGCGGGACGCCGAGCAGCAGCGACAGCACCAGCGCCCACAGGGAGACCGCGAGGGACAGCAGCAGCGCGTCGACTACCGCGGGCGAGGTGAAGCGGCCCCACAGATCGTTCCACGGAGCCCGCGCGACCACGCCCACCAGCGGCATGCCGAGGAAGATCACCGCCACCACGGCGGGCAGCAGCAGCGGCAGCGGTGGGCGCCGCGGGATGCGGCCGCGTGCCGCCGTTCGCCTCACGGCCGCCGGAATCCCTGTTCGCGCAGGTGGGTGAAACCCTCCTCGGAGCGGAGCCAGCGGATGAACGCCGCGGCCCCCTCCGGGTGCGCCGACTCCTTCAGCACGGCCACCGGGTAGGAGGCCACCGCGTTGCGGTCCACCGGGACGGGTACCTGCGCGACCTTGTCGCCGCCGCTGTGCGCGTCGGTCTCATACACGATGCCGGCGTCCGCCTCGCCCAGCTCCACCTTGCCCAGCACGGCCCGTACGTCCGACTCCAGCGACACCGGTCGCACGTGCACGTCCTGCTCCGCCAGCACCTCGCGGCTGTAGCCGCCGACCGGCACCTCCTCGGCGGCGAGGACGACCTTCAGCGACGGATCGGCCAGGTCGCGCAGGTCGCGGATGCCGTGCGGGTTGCCCGGAGCGGTGACGACGGTGAGGCGGTTCGTCGCCACGATCCGGGGCCTTCCGGTCTCGGCGGAGACGCTGCGCATGGTCCGGGTGTCCGCGGTCGCCAGCACGTCCGCCGGCGCGCCCTGCCGTACCTGCGCGGCGAGGGTCTGCGAGCCCGCGTAGGAGATGCGCAGGTCGACGCGGGGGTGTTCCGCCTCGTAGGCGTGCTCGGCGCTGCCGAAGGCGTCGGTGAGGGAGGAGGCCGCGAGGACGGTCACGGTGGTCGTGCCCCCGCTCCGTCCGCCGCCGTCGTCGGCGAGGACGCTGCCGCAGCCGACGGCGGCCGGGCCGAACAGGAGGGCGAGGAGGGCGGCGGCGGTGCGGCGGGACGGCATCCCCGGGTCACCTCCGGTCCACGTGCACGTTGGTCGACTTCACCCGGGCGACGGCCTCCACGCCCACGTCGAGCTCCAGCTCCTCGACGGCCTCCCGGGTCAGGAGCGAGACCAGGCGGTGCGGGCCGGCCTGCACCTCCACCTGCGCGACGACATCGCCCACGGTGACGGCCGTGACGATGCCGGGGAAGGCGTTGCGGACACTGGTGCGTCCTTCGCCGGTCTCCTCGTCCGGCTCGGCGGCGAGGGCGACGGCGAAGGCGGCCAGGTCGGTGCCGGCGATCTGCCGCTTGCCGCCCTCGTCGCGCCGCGTGGGCAGCCGGCCGGCGTCGGCCCAGCGGCGCACGGTGTCCGGGCTGACGCCGAGCAGTCGCGCCGCCCGGCCGATCGAGTAGGAGCGCATATGCGGCACGTTAAGTTGCAGGAAGGCGCATCTGCAAGGCGAGAACCGGACAGAGGCTGGTGGATGCGGTGCCGCACAGTCGGGGTCGGGGGTCGGCGACGGAGGTGTCTCAGATGCCGGGGGCGCCCCACACCGGGAACCAGCGGGAGAGGTCCGGCTCGATGCTGAGGTCGTCCTCCAGCAGTCCGCGCACGCGCAGTTCCAGCGCGGTGGCGCGCTTCTCGCCGGGCAGCGGGGCGAACGGGTAGAAGGTGCCCCGCTTGTAGAGGTAGACCAGAGCGAGCGGGTGCGCCCCGGACCCGGTGTGATCCTCGACCGGGCGGAATCCGACGAGCGAGCACAGCAGCTGGGGTCCGAAGCCCGTCTCGGACAGCAGGGTGTTCACGGCGTGCAGGTCGTTCACGAGCGACGGCAGGTCCTCGGGCGGGTGGCGCGCCAGCAGCCAGGTGTAGCCGTACTGGTCCCGGCTGAACCGGACCGGGTCCTCGCCGTGTGCGCGGTCGCTGTCGAGCAGGTCGCGCACCTCGCGCCGCAGGCGCGTGAAGCCGCCGCCCTCCACGGAGGCGAAGCACACGGAGCCGACGCCCGTCGGCAGCAGGTCGGCCCCCGCCCGCAGCGTGACGGCGGCGGCGGGGAGCGCGAACAGCCGGTCGAGATCCGGACGGACGGGCTTGCTGCGGCCGAGGAGCGCGTCGAGGAATCCCATGGCGACCCATCCCTTCGTGGCGGCGGTCTCTCAGGCGCCGCGGCCGAGCTGGACGGAGATGCGGTTGAGCTGTTCGAGGCGGCGCTCGAGCGGCGGGTGCGAGGAGAGGAGGCCGGCCAGGCTCTCCCCGGAGAGCGCGGGGACGAAGAAGAAGGCGTTGAAGGCCTCGGCCCGCCGGAGGTCACGGGTGGGGATGCGGGCCATGTCCCCGCTGATCCGGGTGAGTGCCGAGGCGAGAGAGGAGGGGCGTCCGGTGAGGAGTGCCCCGGCCCGGTCCGCGGACAACTCCCGGTAGCGGGACAGCAGCCGCGTCAGCAGGAAGCTGACCATGTAGACGACGGCGCCGACCAGTGGGACGAGCAGCAGCGCGAGGCCCACGCCGCTGTTGTCCCGGTTGCCCATGCGGCTCAGGCCGCCCCACAGTGCGACGCGGGTCATGAGCCCGGCGAGCACCCCGAGGAAGGAAGCGATGGTCATGACCGCGACGTCGCGGTGCGCGACGTGGGACAACTCGTGGGACAGCACGCCCTCCAACTCGTCCGGTTCCAGCCTCCGCAGCAGGCCGGTGGTGACGCAGACCATGGAGTTCTGCCGGTTCCGCCCGGTGGCGAACGCGTTGGGCACGTCGCTGTCGGCGACGGCCACCCTGGGCTTCGGCATGTCCGCCAGGGCGCACAGCCGGTCCACGGCACCGTGCAGCTGCGGCGCCTGCTCCGGGGTGACCTCGTGCGCGCCCATGCTGAACGCCGCGATCCGGTCGCTGAACCAGAACTGCGCGACGAAGAGCCCGCCCGCGATCAGAGCGATCAGCGGCCAGGCGTTTCCCAGTGCCACGACGAGCACACCGACCAGGACCACGTACAGCAGCCCGATGAAGAACATCGTCGCCACCATCCGGCCGGTCAGACCCCGGTCGGCGACATATCTGGTCCGCCCTGCTGTCGCCATCACGCACTCCTCGCCCGCCGCGCGACGCCGCTCGAAGTCTCCTCGGGGCACTCGCGGCCCCCTTTGCCCTCCATTGTCCCTCTTTGCTGCGCCGGCGGACGGTGCGCCGGTGGGGCGACCGTGCGCGCGGACCCTGCGGACCGCGCGGGGCACGGCAGCCGGGGCGGGAGGCCTACAGCGCGTCCTTCCGCGTCAGCTGCGTGAAGGCGAGCCAGCCGGGAAGCACCGGCAGCCAGAAGGTCATCAGCCGGAACAGCAGCACCGCCGGTGTCGCGACCTCCTTCGGCACCCCGAAGGTGATCAGGCCTGCGATCAGGGCCGCCTCCACGGCCCCCAGCCCGCCCGGCGTCGGGGCCGCGGACCCCAGCGCGTTGCCGGCGAGGAAGACCACCGCGAGCGTCGCCCAGCTCATGTCGTAGCCGAACGCCCGCAGCGAGGCGTCCAGGCACAGGATGAAGGCGAACGGCAGCGCCAGCGTGCCGCCCACACCCGTGAGCAGCAGCTTCGGGCGCTGCACCACATCCAGCATGCGCGGCACCACGCCCGCGAAGAGCGACCGCAGGCGCTCCGAGACGAACTTCCGCAGCGCCGGAATCGCGGTGACGATCAGGCCGAGCACGGCCGCTGCGAGCATCCCCGCGATCACGGCCCGCGAGGGCGACAGCGTCGGCGTGTGCTCCGTACCGGTCAGGTAGCCGAAGGCCAGCAGCAGCAGGATGTTCGCGCCCAGTCCGAACAGCTGCGACGCGCCCACGCTCGCGACGGCGTGCCCGGACCGGACCCCCGCACGCTGCAGGAAGCGGGTGTTGAGGGCGACGCCGCCGATCGCCGCCGGAGCGACCAGCTTCACGAACGACCCGGCGACCTGTGCCAGCACGGTGCGCACGAACGGCACCCGCTCCGGCACGAACCCGAGCAGGGCGACGGCGGCCACCAGGTACGTCAGCGCCGAGAACCCCAGCGCGATCGCGACCCAGCTGTAGTCGGCGCCCACCACGGCCTGGCCGATGCCGACATGGCTGAGCTGGCTGAACAGGAAGTACGCGGCGAGCGCCCCCGCGATGAAGCTGATCAGCGTGCGGGGGCGGATGCGCTCCAGCCGCGCCGGCTCGACCGGCGCCTGCGGCCGCACCAGCAGCACGTGGCTGCGGATCTGGGCGAGCAGATCCTCCTCGCGCGCCTCGTCCAGCGCCTCGTCCAGCGCCTTCTTCTCCGCGTGCTTCTCCGCCTTCAGCGCCTTCCGGTCGTGGGCGACCGCGAACTCCCGCTCGGCCGCCTCCCGGGCTTCCTTCCGCGCCCGGGACGCCTCCAGCACCGCCTCCCGCTCCCGCTGCGCGCGCTCCTTCGCGAGCCGCCGCAGCGTGGTCCGGGTACCGCGGCTCAGCGCGATCGGCTGCAGCAGCGGCAGGCTGTCCGCGACCAGGTCCGGGCCCAGTACCTCCACCGCCGCAGCCACCGACCGCTCCGCGCCGACGCGCAGCCCGAACGTGGTCAGCAGCTGCGCCACGTCCATCCGCAGCACCAGATCCCCCGCGGCGATCTCGCCGCCCCGCATGTCGGTGACGTACACCGCGCCCGAGTCGTCCACCAGGAGCGCGTCGCCGACCAGGCGGCGGTGTGCGATGCGCCGCGACTGCAGCGCCCGCACCTGCTCCCAGGCCGCCCGCACCAGGCCGTCGGTGATCTCCTCGTCCGCGAGAGCCGCGAGCCGGCGCCCCTCCACGTGCTCGTAGACCAGCATCACCGCGTCCGGTCCGAGCTCGGAGGTGGCGACCAGGCGGGGCGCGTTCGCCCCTGCGGCGATGGACGCGTAGGCCAGCAGCGCCTCCTGCTCCAGTGCCTGCCGGAGCGACTGGGTGCTGCGCGGCTGGGACAGTCCGCGCAGCGCGAGGCGGCGCCACACCCGGTAGAAGTAGCCGTGCGCCTGCTGCTCCCGGTCGACGACGGTGATCCCGAGCGCCGACCCGTCGGCCATCCTCACCCGGTAGCGGCGCCCCCGGTCGTGCTCGGGCTGCTCGTTCTCCTCCGCCAGCTCCTCGACAGCCGCCACGCTCCCGGGCCGGAAACCCACCCGGTTCAGGCCCGCCAGCAGGGTCTGGCCGGTGGGCCGCACGTTGGGGGAGCCGACCGCGTACAGCGTGCCGTACGCCACGCTCCACCCGACCAGCACGGTGACGGCGATCGAGAACGGCGTGGAGTAGCCGGCGACCAGGACGGCGAAGCCGTCCAGCAGCAGCACCGCCCACAGCAGTACCCGCCAACGCGGCCGCCGGGCCATCCCCACGGCGGTCATGTACGCGATGACGGGAGCCAGGTAGCTGTGGACCGGTGTGCTCACCACGCCCTCGCCGAGCTGCTTGGTAAGGGCGTCCTCCACCGAGGCGGGGGCCGCCCCGGTGACCCACAGGTCGATCGCCAGGGACGCGCCGTGCGCCAGGACGGCCGCCAGCACGCCGTCGGCGATGCGCAGGCCGTCGCGCTTGATCAGCCGTTCCACGGCGAAGGCGACCGGAACCAGTAGCACGGCCACGCTCGCCGTCAGCCCCGCGAGGCTGATGAGCAGCGCGGGTGCCTGCGCGGTCCCCTTGGCGACGTCGCTCTCGAGCCCCGTCGTGGTGCCGTGCGCGAACGCGGCGACGGTGAGCACCACCACGATGCCCAGCACGCCCAGCCCCAGCCGCAACAGGTCGGACGGGCGGTGGACCCGTGCCGGCAGCAGCGGTTCGTCGGCGACGATGCCGCCGCCCCGGTCCTGCCCGTCCCCGGGCCCGCCGGGGTCGTGGCCGCCGTGCTCGTCCCGCATGTCCGTGCCGTTCTGCGAGGGCCCGTGGGCAGCGGGCGCCGTTCGATGAAGTGGCTCCTCCCGGAGCCCGTTCCCCCGTCGCATGTCGGCCGCCGTCTCGTCCTGGTCTCGTCTCACCCGTCACCGCCCGGACGAAGATGGTGACACGTCGGGATGGTGCCCGAGGGTACGAGGGAGTACGCGCGGGGCGCGAGATGCGCACCGCAGCCCGCCGCTCCCGACGGCCCGCGGTGTCCGCGGCGTACGGCATCATGGCCGCCATGCGAGGGAGCGAGCCGCCGGAGCTGCCGGACTACGCGGAGCGGGTACTGGAGGTCGCGGAGCAGATTCCGCCCGGTCGGGTGATGACGTACGGCGATGTCGCGGAGTGGCTCGACGAGGGCGGGCCGCGCCAGGTCGGCCGCGTCATGGCGCTCTACGGCGGGCCCGTCCCCTGGTGGCGCGTCGTGCGCTCCGACGGCGTGCTGCTGCCGGGGTCCGAACTCCGTGCCCTGGAGCTCTACCGGGAGGAGGGCACGCCCCTGCGGGAGGCCGCACGGTCCGCCGAGGGCCACGTGCCCCGCCTGGACATGCGCCGTGCCCGCTGGGACGGCGCCCCCGCGGCAGACGGGGCGTCCCGCCCGCGGTGAGGAGCCGGGGTGCCGCGGGCCGGCGGCACACGGCACCCCGGGCGGCGGCTCGCGTAGCGTCTGCCCCACGCACCACCCCTCCATCGCAAGGCGATCCACGTGAGCACCTCCGTCCCGTCGTCCGCACATCCGGCCGCACCGCCCGCGGCGCCACGGGCGGCCGGCGCGTACCGGCTGCTGCGCACACCACCCGCGCCCGCGCCCGTCCCTGCTCTGGACGCGGCACAGCGCGCTGTGGTTGACCATGCCACCGGACCGCTCCTGGTGCTCGCCGGGCCCGGCACCGGCAAGACCACCACCCTCGTCGAAGCCGTCGCGCAGCGCGTCCGCGCCGGCACCGACCCCGAACGCATCCTGGTCCTCACCTTCAGCCGCAAGGCAGCCGCCGAGCTCCGCGACCGGATGGCCGCACGCCTCGGCGGCGCGGCCGCACCGCAGGCCACCACCTTCCACTCGCACTGCTACGCCCTGGTCCGGGCCCACCAGGACGCCGACCTGTTCGCCGAGCCGACGCGACTGCTCTCCGGACCCGAACAGGACCTGTACATCCGGGAGCTCCTCGAGGGGCAGCTCGACCTCGAGGCGGAGGGTCGCGGCCGCACCGCCTGGCCCGGCGAACTGCGCGCCTGCCTCACGACCCGGGGCTTCGCCGACGAGGTGCGGGCGGTGCTCGCCCGCAGCCGTGAACTGGGCCTGGGCCCGGATCAGCTCGCCGCCTTCGCCCGCCGCACCGGACGACCCGACTGGGACGCCGCCTCGGCGTTCCTCGCCGAGTACTTGGACGTGGCGGACGCACAGGGCGTCCTGGACTACGCGGAACTGGTCCACCGGGCCGTGCTGCTCGCCGAGCGGCCCGAGATCGCCGCGCAGCTGCGCACCCGGTACGACGCCGTCTACGTCGACGAGTACCAGGACACCGACCCCTCCCAGGTGCGGCTGCTGCGCGCCCTGGGGGCACCCACCGTGGTCGCCTTCGGCGACCCCGACCAGTCCATCTACGCCTTCCGCGGCGCGGACGTCGGCGGCATCCTCGACTTCCCCGCCGGCTTCCCGCAGCAGGACGGCACACCCGCATCGGTCCGCGTGCTGGGCACCTCGCGGCGCTCCGGCGCCGCCCTGCTCGCCGCCACCCGCGAGCTGACCCGGCGGATGCCCCTCCACCGCCTGCCCGCCGACGCGGTCCGGGCCCACCGCTCCCTCGCCCCCTCGCGCAGCGGCGGTCGCGTGGAGGTCCTGACCTGCCCCACCCCGGGCGCCGAGCTCGACACCGTCGCCGACCTGCTGCGCCGCGCCCACCTGGAGGAGGGCGTGCCCTGGCGCGACATGGCCGTGCTCGTCCGCGCCGGCGGACGCAGCATCCCCGTGCTGCGCCGCGTCCTCACCTCCGCCGGGGTGCCCGTGGAGACCGACGGCGACGACGTGCCGCTGCGGCAGGAGCCCGCGGTCGCTCCCCTGCTGACGGCGCTGCGGGTAGCGGCCCAGGCCGCGGTGGCCGACGCAGCCCCGGAGAGCGGCAGCCCGGACACCGGAGGGCAGGCCCGCCCGGACGTCGAGACGGCGCTCACCCTGCTGTCCTCCCCGCTCGGCGGAATGGACGCCGCCGACCTGCGGCGGCTCGGCAGGGCACTGCGCGACGAGGAACGCGCCGCCGGGCACGCCGTGCCCCGCCCTTCGGACACCCTGCTCGCAGAGGCCCTCGCCGAACCCGAGCGGCTCGCCGCGCACGACCCGTCCTACGCCCGCGGCGGCCGCCGCCTCGGACTGCTGCTGCACACCGCGCGAACCGTCCTCGCCGACGGCGGGACCCCCGAGGAGGCGCTGTGGGAGCTGTGGAACGGCACCTCATGGCCCGGCCGCCTCGAGAGGGCGGCACTGCGCGGGGGCGCCGCCGGGCGCAACGCCGACCGCGACCTGGACGCCGTCTGCGCGCTGTTCGCCGCCGCCGCGCGCGCCGAGGAACGCACCGGCGGCCGCGGCGCGCTCAACTTCCTGGAGGAGATCGACGCCCAGGACATCGCCGCCGACACCCTCACCGCACGTGCGGTGCGGCCCGACGCCGTACGGCTGATGACCGCGCACCGCGCCAAAGGCCTGGAATGGCACACCGTGGTGGTCGCCGGCGTGCAGGAGGGGCTCTGGCCGGACCTCCGCCGTCGCGGCTCGCTCCTGGAGGCCGACCGGATCGGCCGGGACGGACTCGCCGAACCGCTGCCGCCCGGCGCCCTGCTGGCGGAGGAGCGGAGACTGTTCTACGTGGCCGCGACCCGGGCCCGCGACCGGCTGGTCGTCACCGCCGTGCAGGCCCAGGGGGAGGACGGGGACCAGCCCTCCCGCTTCCTCACCGAACTCGGGGTGGAGCCGCGTGCGGTGGCCGGCCGCCCCCGCCGTCCGCTCTCCGTCCCGGCCCTGGTCGCCGAGCTCCGGGCGACCACCGTCGATCCCGCTGCCTCCCCGGAGCTGCGCGAAGCGGCCGCCGAGCGGCTCGCACGGCTCGCCGCCCTCACCGACGAGGAGGGCACCCCCCTCGTCCCCGCGGCCGACCCGCACCGCTGGTGGGGCCTGCGGGAACCCACGCACACCGAGACCCCGCTGCGGGACCGGGACCGCCCGGTCGCGCTGTCCGGCAGTGCCCTGGAACAGCTCGCCACCACCTGCTCCCTGCAGTGGTTCCTCGGCCGCGAGGTGAAGGCCGACGCACCCGCGAGCACCGCGCAGGGCTTCGGGAACGTCGTCCACGTCCTCGCCGACGAAGTGGCCTCCGGCGGTACCGAGGCCGACCTGTCGGTGCTCATGGAGCGCCTGGACGGCGTCTGGGAAGGGCTCGCCTTCGACGCGCCGTGGAAGTCCCGGCAGGAGCGGGACTCCGCCCGCGCCGCGCTGGAACGCTTCCTCGCGTGGCACGTCCGGGAGCGCGCCGACGGCCGCCACGTCGTGGGCAGCGAGGAGGAGTTCGACGTCACACTGGACGCTGGCCGGTACGCCGTACGCATCCGCGGCAGCATGGACCGCGTCGAACAGGACGTGCAGGGCCGCCTCTACGTCGTCGACTTCAAGACGGGCAGGGCCAAGCCGACCGCCGCCGAGGTCGAGCACCACCCGCAGCTCGCCGTCTACCAGCTCGCGTTGCGCGAGCAGGGGCACACGCCCGGCGGCGCGGAACTGGTCCACCTCCGTCTCGGTGCCACGCGCCGCGAGGGCGGCGACGCCCTGCCCGCCGTCCAGCAGCAGAAGCCGCCGGACGGCGCGTGGATCGGTGACCTGCTCGCCGAAGCGGCCGGGCGCGTCCTCGACGAACGGTTCACGCCCCGCACCGGTACGCACTGCACCCGGTGCGCGTTCCGCTCCTCCTGCTCGGCGCAGCCGGAGGGCCGGCACGTCGTGGAGTGAGGCCTCCCTTCACCGCCGCGCCCCAGCCCCGGGCACCGCTTGTCGGTACCGGCCGCTAGCGTCGACTCCCGTGTCCGCACGACCCGAGCTCACCGATCCCGAGCAGCTGAAGGAGCTGCTCGGGATCCCGTTCACGCCGGAACAGCTGCGCTGCATCACCGCGCCGCTGGCGCCGCAGGTGATCGTCGCCGGCGCCGGTTCCGGCAAGACCACCGTCATGGCGGCCCGGGTGGTGTGGCTGGTCGGCACCGGCCGCGTCGCCCCCGACGCGGTGCTCGGCCTGACCTTCACCAACAAGGCCGCCGGCGAACTCGCCGAGCGCGTACGGGCTGCGCTCGCCCGCGCCGGGATCTTCGACCCCGGAGGCGGCGATCCCGGCACGGGCACGGAGGAGGAGCCTCCCGGCGAGCCGCAGATCCTCACCTACCACGCGTTCGCCGGCCGCCTCCTCAAGGAGCACGGCCTCCGCCTCGGCATCGAGCCCGGCGCGCGGCTGCTCGCCGACGCCACGCGCTTCCAGCTCGCCGCCCGGGTGCTCACTGCCGCGAGCGGCCCGTTCGAGGGGTTGCGCAACGGTCTGAGCACCCACGTCCAGGACCTGCTCGCCCTCGACGCGGAACTCTCCGAACACCTGGCGACCCCGGCGCAACTGCGTGCCCACGACACCGCTCTCCGCACCGAACTGGCCGACGCGCCCCTCACCAACCAGGCGCTCCGCCGCATCCCCGACACCGTCGTCGCCCGCACCGAACTGCTGGGCCTCGTCGAGGAGTACCGCACCCGCAAACGCGACCGCGACCTGCTGGACTTCGGTGACCAGATCGCGCTCTCGGCCACCCTGGCGCGCGACATCCCCGAAGTGGGGCGCCTCCTCCGACAGGAGTGCGGCGTGGTGCTGCTGGACGAGTACCAGGACACCTCCGTCGCCCAACGCATTCTGCTCGCCGGCCTGTTCGGTCAGGGCACCGGCCACCCCGTGACCGCCGTCGGCGACCCCTGCCAGGCCATCTACGGCTGGCGCGGCGCCTCCGTCGCCAACCTCGACGACTTCCCCGAGCACTTCCCGCACCGGAACGGCGAACCGGCCCGGCGCCACGCCCTCAGCGAGAACCGCCGCAGCGGCGGGCGCCTGCTCCGGCTCGCCAACGGCCTGGCGGCACCGCTGCGCGCACGCCACCACGGAGTCGAGGCACTCCGCCCCGCCCTGGGAGCCGAGCAGGACGGCGTCGTGCGCTGCGCGCTGCACACCACGCAGGACGAGGAACTGGGGTGGCTGGGCGACCGGATCGCCCATCTCGTCCGGACCGGAACGGCGCCCGGCGAAATCGCCGTGCTCTGCCGCACTGCGGGCGACTTCGCCGCCATCCAGCGCGTACTGGTGGAACGGGACGTCCCCGTCGAGGTCGTCGGACTCTCCGGCCTGATCCACCTCCCCGAGATCGCCGACCTGGTGGCGACCTGCGAGGTGCTCCAGGACCCGACGGCCAACGCCCCCCTGGTACGCCTCCTGACGGGACCGCGGTGGCGCATCGGGCCGCGCGACCTCGCCCTGCTGGGGCGGCGCGCCCGGTATCTGGTGCGGAGGGACGAGCCCGGTGCCGACGACGACCCGGACCGTCGGCTCACCGCTGCCGTCGAGGGCGTCGACCCCGCCGAGATCGTCTCGCTCGCCGACGCGCTCGACACCTTCCTCGAGGGCGAGCCGGACGACGCCCTCCCGTTCTCCCCGCAGGCCCGGGTCCGCTTCGCCCGGCTCGCCGCGGAGATCCGGGATCTGCGCCGCTCCCTCGGCGACCCGCTGACGGACGTGCTGCACCGAGTGCTCGCCGCCACCGGTCTGGAGGTCGAACTCTCCGCGTCCCCGCACGCCCTGGCAGCGCGGCGCCGGGAGACGCTGAGCGCGTTCCTCGACATCGCCGCCGACTTCGCCGGTCTCGACGGCGAGGCCACGCTCCTCGCGTTCCTCGGTTTCCTGCGCACCGCCGCCCAGTACGAGAAGGGCCTCGACGGCTCGCTGCCCGGCAGCGGGGACACCGTCAAGGTGCTGACCGCCCACAAGGCGAAGGGCCTGGAGTGGGACGTGGTGGCCGTACCCGGCCTGGTGGCCAAGCAGTTCCCCAGCGAGCGCCCCCGGGAGTCGTGGCTGACCCGGCCGGGCGTGCTGCCGCACCCCCTGCGCGGGGACGCCGACACCCTGCCGCACATCGACGGATGGTCCGCCAAGGAGCTCTCGCGCTACGAGACCCGGCAGCGTGAGCACCAGGCCACGGAGGAACTGCGGCTCGGATACGTCACCTTCACCCGCCCCCGTTCCCTGCTGCTCGGTTCCGGGCACTGGTGGGGCCCCAGCCAGAAGCGCCGCCGCGGGCCGTCCGCCTTCCTCGAGGCCCTTCGCGCCCACTGCGAGGAGCATCCGGGGCACGGCGAGGTCGAGAGCTGGGCGGAGGAGCCGGAGGAGGGCGCGCAGAACCCGGCCCTCGCCGCCCGCGGGGAGGACATCGCCTGGCCGCTGCCGCTGGACCCGACTGCCCTGGAGCGCCGGCGCGACGCCGCCGCCCGGGTCCGGGCGCACCTGGAACGTCCCGCACTGCCCGCGCCCCGCCGCGCCGACGCCCCCGACCCGGCGACGGTGCCGCCTGACCCGGAGGAGCAGCGGCTCGTCGACTCCTGGGACAAGGACCTCGACGCGCTCACGCAGGAACTGCGGCGCTCGCGCTCCACCGTGCACGAGGTGCCGCTCCCGGCGTCCCTGTCGGCCTCGCAACTGATGCGCCTGGCCGACGACCCGGACGGATTCGCCCGCGACCTGGCCCGGCCGATGCCGCGGCCGCCGCAGCCCGCCGCGGCCCGGCGCGGTACCCGGTTCCATGCCTGGGTGGAGTCGCGCTTCGAGGAACTGGCCCTGCCGATGCTCGGTCCCGACGAGCTGCCGGGCGGCGACGAGCCCGCCGGCATCGAGGACGAGCGGGACCTCGCCGAACTCAAGCAGGCCTTCAGCGACACCCCCTACGCGCGCCGCACCCCGTACCGCGTGGAGGCGCCCTTCCAACTGGCCCTGGCCGGACGGACGATCCGCGGCCGCATCGACGCCGTGTACCGTACGCCCACCGACGAGGGCTGGGCGTACGAGGTGGTGGACTGGAAGACGGGACGCCGCCAGGACGCGGACCCGTTGCAGCTTGCCGTGTACCGCGTGGCCTGGGCCGAGCTGTGCGGGGTGCCGCTCGCCGCGGTGGACGCCGCGTTCCTGTACGTGCGCACGGGACGGATCGTCCGCCCGTCGCCGCTTCCCGACCGCGAGGGACTCGAACGACTGCTGCACGGAGCGCCCCAGGACTGATGCGGGCCGCCGGTTCCGCGGCTCGGCGGGGATTGTCTCCCGGGCGCAGCGCGGTGCTGTGCGGGGCGGATAGGCTCGGGTGCATGAGCAGCACCCCGGACAGTGCGGTCCGCGCCTACGTCGACGCCCACCGCGGCGCCTTCCTCGACGACCTCGAGGAATGGCTCCGCATCCCGTCCGTCTCGGCGGACCCGCTCCGTGCCGGTGACGTGCGGCGCAGCGCGGACTGGCTCGCGGCGAAACTGCGCGACACCGGGTTCACCACGGTCGAGGTGTGGGACACCCCGGGCCATCCGGCGGTGTTCGCGCACTGGCCGTCCGGAGACCCGGACGCACCGACGGTGCTGGTCTACGGCCACCACGACGTGCAGCCCGCGGACCGGGAGGACGGCTGGCGGACCGAACCGTTCGAGCCGGTCCGCACCGAGGAGCGGATCCACGCCCGGGGAGCGGCCGACGACAAGGGGCAGGTCTTCCTGCACACCCTGGGTGTGCGGGCCCATCTCGCCGCCACCGGCCGCACCGCGCCGGCGGTCGATCTGAAACTCCTCGTCGAGGGCGAGGAGGAGTCCGGGTCGCCGCACTTCCCGGACCTGGTCCGGGAGCGCGCGGAGGAACTGGCCTGCGACGCGGTGATCGTCTCCGACACCGGGATGTGGTCCGAGGACACCCCGACGGTGTGCACCGGCATGCGCGGACTCACCGACTGCCAGATCGACCTCTTCGGCCCCGACCAGGACATCCACTCCGGCTCCTTCGGCGGAGCCGTGCCCAACCCGGCGACCGAGGCGGCTCGGCTCGCGGCGGGGCTGCACGACGCCGACAGGCGGGTCGCCGTCCCCGGCTTCTACGACGGGGTGGTGGAGTTGACGGACCGGGAGCGTGCCCTGTTCGCCGAACTCCCCTTCAACGAGGCGCGCTGGCTGCGCACCGCCCACTCGCACGCCGCGCTGGGCGAGTCCGGCCACACCACACTGGAACGCCTCTGGGCCCGGCCGACCGCGGAGGTCAACGGCATCGGCGGCGGGTACCAGGGGCCCGGCGGGAAGACCATCGTGCCGGCGTCGGCGCAGCTCAAGCTGTCCTTCCGGATGGTCGCGGGGCAGGATCCGGAGAAGGTCCAGCAGGCGGTGCGGGACTGGGTCGCGCGGTCGCTGCCCGCGGGCATCCGGCACGAGATCACCTTCTGGGGCGCGACCCGCCCCTGCCTCACCCCGCTCGACCATCCCGCGCTCCAGTCGCTGGTCAGGGCGATGGGACGGGCGTTCGGCACGACCGTCCGCTACACCCGGGAGGGAGGCTCCGGGCCCGCCGCCGACCTGCAGGACGTCCTCGGCGTTCCGGTGCTGTTCCTCGGCATCTCCGTTCCGTCCGACGGCTGGCACTCTCCCGACGAGAAGGTCGAGCTGGGACTCTTGGACAAGGGCGTGGAGACGGCCGCGTACCTGTGGGAGGACCTGGCGGAGCACTGGACGGACCGGTGACCGGCAGACACGACGCACGCTGACGACGAGGGGAATCGGTAAGCAGCAGTGACCATGACCGAAGGCGCCGAGAGTTCCGCGACCACCCGCTCCATCGCCCTGACCCCGACCGGCGGCATCGACCGGGCGGCGCACCGCCGTCTCGACGAGGCCTGGCTGGCGGCCGCGTGGAGCCATCCGACGACGCGCGTCTTCGTCGTGTCGGACGGGCAGGCCCTGATCGAGGACACCGAGGACGGAGGTGCCGTCCTGGTGACCATGCCGTCCTTCGACGCTCCCGTCACCGAGGCCCACCGCTACTTCCTGGGCGTCGACCCGGACGGGGTGTGCTATTTCGCGTTGCAGAAGGACGGGCTGCCGGGCCGCATGGACGACATAGCGCGTCCGGCGGGTCTCCGCGAGGCGGGCGTCCTGCTCGGGGAGCGGGACGCGGAGCTCATGGTGCACGCCGTCGCGCTGGAGAACTGGCAGCGCATGCACCGCTTCTGCTCGCGCTGCGGCGACCGTACCGTCATCGCGGCGGCGGGCCACGTGCGGCGCTGCCCGGCCTGCGGTGCGGAGCACTATCCGCGCACCGACCCGGCCGTGATCATGCTGGTCACCGACGAGCAGGACCGCGCTCTGCTGGGCCGCCAGGTCCACTGGCCCGAGGGGCGGTTCTCCACGCTCGCCGGGTTCGTGGAACCGGGGGAGTCGATCGAGCAGGCCGTGGTCCGGGAGGTCGCCGAGGAAGCGGGCGTCGAGGTCGCCGTCGAGGACGTCTCCTACCTGGCGAGCCAGCCCTGGCCGTTCCCGTCCAGCCTCATGCTGGGGTTCACGGCCCGCGCCCGGTCCTCCCGCATCGCGGTGGACGGCGACGAGATCGAGGAGGCCCGCTGGTTCTCGCGGGAGGACCTGGAGAAGGCCTTCGCCTCGGGCGAGGTCCTGCCGCCCTCCGGCATCTCCATCGCGGCCCGCCTGGTCGAGCACTGGTACGGCCGACCGCTCCCGCGTCCCGTCCGCTGAGCGGGTCCGGCGCGGACCCCCGCCCCGTGGGGCCCGGCGTCAGCGAGCCGCCGGGGCCCGCCCGTTCCGGTCGGCGAGCGAGGTGAGGAGGCGGGTGACCGTCGCGGTCATGGCCGAGCGTCCGTCACCGAGGTAGCGGCGCGGGTCGACGACGCGCGCGTCGCCCGACAGCCGTTCCCGGACCGCGCCGGTCATCGCCACGTTCAGCGCGGTGCCGATGTTGACCTTGGCGATGCCGCCGGCGAGGGCGCGGGCGAGTTCGTCGTCGGGCACGCCCGACGAGCCGTGCAGCACCAGCGGCACGTCCAGCCGTGCGCGGAGGCGGGCGAGGAGGTCGTGGTCCAGCCGGGCGTCGCGCGAAGTCATGGCGTGCGACGAGCCGATCGCGACGGCCAGGGCGTCCACGCCGGTGGCCGCGACGTACCGTGCGGCCTCCTCCGGGTCGGTGCGGGCTCCCGGCGCGTGCGCGTCGAGCGGCCCGCTGCCGTCCTTGCCACCGACCTCGCCGAGCTCCGCCTCCAGCCACAGGCCCTGCCCGTGCGCCCACGTCGCCGCGTCACGGGTGGCCGCGACGTTCTCCTCGTACGGCAGGTGTGCCGCGTCGAACATCACCGAGGAGAAGCCGCACGCGGGTGCCTGCCGCAGCAGGCTGCCCTCCGTGACGTGGTCGAGGTGCAGCCCGACGGGTACCGCTGCTTCCCGGGCGCCCTGCGCGGCCGCCGCCGCCAGGGGCCCGGGCCGGCCGCCGCGGTAGGCGACCGCGTTCTCGCTGATCTGCAGGACGACCGCCTGGCCGGCCGCCTCCGCGCCCGCGAGCGCGGCCTCGACATGTTCCAGGGTGATCACGTTGAGTGCCGCGACGGCCCCGCCCCGGCGCGCGGCCGCCGCGACGAGCTCCGAGGTCCGCTCCAGTGGCATGGGGGCTCAGGCGCCGAGGGCCTGCTTGACCTGGGCCAGGCTGGGGTTCGTCATGACGACGTCCTTGCCGTTCGCCGCCGAGGAGACCAGCACCGTCGGTACCGTCTGGTTGCCCTCGTTGGCCTTCTCGACGAAGGCGGCCGACTCCGGGTCGTGCTCGATGTTGATCTCGGTGTAGGCGATGCCTTCCCGGTCCATCTGGCCCTTCAGGCGGCGGCAGTAGCCGCACCAGGTGGTGCTGTACATCGTCACGGTTCCCACCATGGCTCCGGTGTCTCCTTCGCTTCGCGGACGGTGTGCGGGCGTGTGCCGCGCGCACCCGGCGCACGGCACCTCACGGGGAACGTGCCCCGGGGGCCGGGCATTCCCCGCGGGCCGCCGCGGCGGATGGTCACACCGCGGCGGTCCGGCTGTGGACAACCTACCCGGGGCGTTCCGCGGAGCTGGCAGCATGGTCCGGGTGACTGCACCGACCGACGGCACCCTGTTCTCCGAACCCGACCGCACCGCGGCCCGCCCCGAGCACGTCGAGCCGCCGCGGGACGCCGACGCCGTGCTGGAGGGTCTCGACCCCGAGCAGCGCGAGGTCGCGACCGCGCTGCGGGGCCCGGTGTGCGTCCTGGCGGGCGCCGGCACGGGCAAGACCCGCGCCATCACCCACCGGATCGCCTACGGGGTACGGGCCGGGGTACTGCCGCCCTCCGGCATCCTCGCCGTCACCTTCACCCACCGCGCGGCGGGAGAGATGCGAGGCCGGCTGCGCCAGCTCGGAGCGACGGGCGTCCAGGCACGCACCTTCCACTCCGCGGCGCTGCGGCAGCTCCAGTACTTCTGGCCGCGGGCGGTGGGCGGCGAGCTGCCGCAGCTGCTCGACCGGAAGATCCAGCTCGTGGCGGAAGCGGCCGCCCGCTGCCGCATCCGCCTCGACCGGAACGAGCTGCGCGACGTCACAGGCGAGATCGAATGGTCCAAGGTCACCCGGACCGTCCCCGACGACTACCCCGCGATGATCGCGAAGTCGCCGCGCGAGGCTCCCCGCGATCCGGCCGAGACCTCCCGCGTGTTCGCCGCCTACGAGCAGCTGAAGCGCGACCGGTCGGTGATCGACTTCGAGGACGTGCTGCTGCTGGCCGTCGGCGTCCTCCAGGACCGCCCCGACGTCGCCGACACGGTGCGCCGGCAGTACCAGCACTTCGTCGTCGACGAGTACCAGGACGTCAACCCGCTCCAGCAGCGGCTGCTGGAACTGTGGCTGGGGGAGCGCGAGAACCTGTGCGTCGTGGGCGACGCCAGCCAGACCATCTACTCCTTCACCGGCGCCACCCCGGACCACCTGCTGGACTTCCGTACCCGCCACCCCGACGCCACGGTCGTGAAACTCGTCCGCGACTACCGTTCCACTCCGCAGGTGGTGCAGCTCGCCAACGGGCTGCTCGGTCAGGCCCGCGGTCGCGCCGCGCAGCACCGGCTCGAACTGGTCTCGCAGCGGGAACCCGGCCCGGACCCGGTCTACACCGAGTACGCCGACGAACCGGCCGAGGCCGAAGGCACGGCCCGCCGTATCCGGGAACTGCTGGACTCCGGGGTCCCGGCCAGCGAGGTCGCGGTGCTCTACCGGGTGAACGCGCAGTCCGAGATCCACGAGCAGGCCCTCGCCGACGCCGGAGTGCCCTACCAGCTGCGCGGCGCCGAGCGGTTCTTCGAACGCCCGGAGGTCCGCGAGGCGGGCGTCGCGCTGCGCGGTGCCGCACGCGCCGGCGGCAACGACGCCCTCCTCGACGAGGCCGTCGACCTGCCCTCGCAGGTGCGCGCCGTGCTCGCCTCGCGCGGCTGGACGCCGGATCCGCCCGCCGGCTCCGGTGCGGTGCGCGAGCGCTGGGAGTCCCTCGCCGCACTCGTACGACTCGCCGAGGACTTCGCCCGGGCGCGTCCGGGAGCCTCGCTCGCCGAACTCGTCGCGGAACTCGACGAGCGGGCGCGTGCGCAGCACGCCCCGACCGTCGAGGGCATCACCCTCGCCTCCCTGCACTCGGCGAAGGGCCTCGAATGGGACGCGGTGTTCCTGGTGGGGCTGACCGAGGGCATGATGCCGATCGCGTACGCCAGGACCGACGAGCAGGTCGAGGAGGAGCGCCGCCTGCTGTACGTCGGCGTCACCCGGGCACGGCGTCACCTGAGTCTGTCCTGGGCGCTCTCCCGCACGCCCGGCGGCCGGGGCGGCCGTCGCCCGAGCCGGTTCCTCTCCGGGCTGCGGCCCGGCTCTGCCGCGCCCGGTGGCGGGCCCGGCGGAACCGGTGGGGTCGAGCGGGGTGCGGGCCGCTCCCGCCGGAAGCGCGGCCCGGTGCGCTGCCGGGTGTGCGGCCGCACGCTGACCGATCCCGGCGAACTCAAGCTGATGCGCTGCGAGGGGTGCCCGTCCGACCTGGACGAGGCGCTCTACGAACGGCTGCGCGACTGGCGGGCGGAGCGGGCCAGGGACCTGGGGCAGCCGGCGTACTGCGTCTTCACCGACAAGACGCTGCTGGCCATCGCCGAGGCCGTGCCGGACGACGAGGGCGGGCTCTCCCGCATCTCCGGGGTCGGAGCCCGGAAGCTCCAGCGCTTCGGGGCGGACGTGCTCGCCCTGTGCGCCGGCCAGGACCTCGCGGGTGAGGCCCCGACCGGCGGTGCCGAACCGCCGGAGGGCGAAGGTACCGGGGAATCCGAGGGAAGCTGACCGCGCCGTGTCCGCGGGGCGGACCGGCGGTCCGGCGAACTGCCGAGGGCCACGGGCGCGTTCGGCGCGCGCAGGGCGTGTGCCGGCGGGCGGGAAGCCTGCCGGGAGCAGGACACAGGAGGGCATAGCGGACGCACCCGACCCGCCCGGACGGTTTTCCCGACGGAAGCCGGAAAATAGTTTGCGCGGGTGCAGTGGGGCCCCATAGCCTTCCGGTCATGGATGCGAAGGGGGCTTTCCGCTCCCATCCGTTCATGCTGTACTGAATCCTGAACATCCGGATCCCGAGTCGGCCCGTCGAGTCGGCCAGGATCCCCGAGACGCCGAGAGGAGGCGAGCCCAGTGATCAGCATCATCGACACCATTCCGACGACCGACCGCTCGGCCGTCTCCCCGTCCCTGCTCGGCTCCCGCCTGCGCGGCACCGGCATGCCCCACACCGGTGTCCTCGCTTCCCTCGTCTCCGGGATCGAGGGCAATGGCCGGTGCCAGCAGGTCGGCGCCACGCGACCGACCGGGGCACCCGCGGTAGCAGCACAGGCACAGGCAGCCGCCTATGCCTGCGGCTTCACCGCCGCCGGTGCCGGCGCAGGTCGCCAGAAGAAGCAGCACCTCACGTGGGCCTTCCGTGGCCACGAACCCTGGAGAGATCCAGCCTGATCGGCACGATCAGGTCGGCACCTTCCAGGGCCGCGGAACCCACACCGGGATCCGCGGCCCTTCTGTTTGCCCCACTGCCCGGCCACCAGCCGGACCGCACAGACGACAGACACGACCCACAAGGAAGAACCGCCAGTGCCTCTCGACACGCACGCGTCGTCACCGACCACCGACCTGATCCCGCCCGCTGCCACGGAGGACTCCTTGACCGCCCCGCTCATCACGCTCACCGAGCTCGACAACGCCATCGAAAGGCTCGGCGTGTCGGTGCCCTGCCGCTCCTACGATCCGGAGGTCTTCTTCGCCGAGGCCCCCGCGGACGTCGAGTACGCCAAGTCGCTGTGCGGTACCTGCCCGCTGCGTCAGTCCTGCCTCGCCGGCGCCAAGGACCGCCGCGAGCCCTGGGGCGTCTGGGGCGGCGAACTCTTCGTCCAGGGTGTCGTGGTACCGCGCAAGCGGCCCCGTGGACGTCCCCGGAAGAACCCGGTCGTGGCATGAGCACCCAGGGCACTCTCGATCACCCGTCGACGCGCGATCCGCAGCCGCGTCACCTCTCCGAGCTGGATCCGACGATGAAGAACACCTCCACCGACCACATCTCCCGCCGTGCCGGACACACCGCGCACCGCACCACGAAGAGGAACCGACAGATGCACCTCATGCCCGAATCCATGGCCAGGGCCCATATGGAGTCACGCCTCTACGAGGCCGAGTCCGAACAGTGGGCGCTGCGGGTGCGTCAGGCCCGACGCCTGCAGCGCCGCGCCGAGCGCGCCTCCCTGCGAGCCCGCAAGGCGGTGGCCCGCCTGGTCATGTGAGCCACGCCCGCCGGGGGCCGGGGCGTGACAGCCCCGGCGCCCGGCCGTCCTTCCGGCCCTGCAGCCCTCATGCCCGGGCGTCGGCGACATCGTGAGGCGGCTCGACTCCGGCGGAGTCCGACGGGGCGAAGCCGGGGACCCAGTCCGCCATCTCGTCCCGCAACCGCACGGACGCACCGAGCTGGCAGAGCACCCCGATCGTGCTCAGCGTCACCCGGTGGATCAACAGGTACGAGGGCGGCAGATTCAGCTGCCGGCCCAACTGGTGCGCAGGTGACCGCGGATCGGCAATCCGCGCCGCCTGCTCCCGCATCCAGGCACGGCTGAAACCGAACGTCTCCACACGGGCCGGTTCGATGATGGGATCCAGATAGTCGAGCACCGACTCCGGCTCCAGCTCGACGCTCTCCCGCACGAACCCCTCCTCGCGGAGCAGCCCGTACACCGCCTCCGCGTCACCGTCGAGCGCCAGGCGCAGCGCGGACCCGATGGTGGGCGGCAGGCCCTCCGGGAGCCGGTCCACGGTCCCGAAGTCCAGCACCCCCAGCCTCCACCGCTCCACAGACGCCTCCGTGCCGTCGGGACCCTCCGGGAGGAGCCGGAAGTTGCCCGGATGCGGATCGGCGTGCAGCAGGCCGGTCCGCTCGGTCGCGGAGAACAGGAACCGCGCCAGCAGCTGCCCGGCACGGTCGCGTTCCTGCTCGGTGCCCTCCGCGATCACCTCGGCGAGCGGCACGCCCTCCATCCATTCGGTGACCAGCACCCCCTCGCCCTGGTGCACCACGTCGGGCACCAACACGTCCGGATCGTCGGCGAACTCCCGCGCATAGGCGCGTTGCGCCTCCGCCTCCAAGGCGTAGTCCAGCTCCTCGCTGACCCTCGCCCGCAGTTCGGCGATCAGCGGCTTGACATCCATCCCCGGGACGAGCGGGCCGAGCAGCAGCGCGAAGCGCCCCAACTGCCCGAGATCCGACAGCAGCGCCTCTCCCGCCCCCGGATACTGCACCTTCACGGCGACCTCACGGCCGTCGTGCCATACGGCCCGGTGGACCTGCCCGATGGAGGCCGCAGCCGACGGCTTGTCCTCGAACTCGTCGAAATACGCACGCCAGTCCGGCCCCAGGGCCTCCGCGAGGACGCCGTGCACGGTGCCCGCAGGCAGCGGCGGAGCCGCCTCCTGGAGCTTGGTCAGCGTCGCCCGGTACGGACCGGCGAGATCCTCGGGCAGGGCCGACTCGAACACGGAGAGCGCCTGCCCGAACTTCATCGCGCCCCCCTTCAGCTCCCCGAGCACCCGGAACAACTGGTCGGCGGTGCGCTGCTGCAGCTCGCTGCCGACCAGATCGGCGGAGTAGCCACCGATCCGCTTGCCCAGGCTCCAGGTCGCGCGGCCGGCGAATCCCAGTGGCAGTGCGGCCAGTTTCGCGGTGCGAGTGACCGCCCTGCGGGGAAGATCAGACATGCGCCCTCCAACTCCCGGACCGTGTGCAGCCCTACACGGTCATTGTGTCCTGCGCGGGCACGCGTGCCGAGGGTGGTGTGCCGGACGCGTCCCCCGCCGCCCCGCAGGGGCAGTCGCGGTGCGGTGCGAAGGTCTCGTGCTCCGTGAGCAGATGAGGCAGTGCCAGGCAGGTGCGCGAGCCGGCCCCCGGACTGCCGTCGCCGTCGAGGAAGCTCAGCACGTGGCAGGCGGTGATGCCCGCGACCGCCGTGGCGAGGGCGGCGTCGCAGGCACCCACGCCGTTCCCCCGGCGAGCCGGGGTACGCCACTGCGCGGCCATCAACGCCCAGGACGGCTCCGCATCCGCGCGCGACCGCAGCAGACACTCGGCGCACGGCGACGCTCCCGGCAGCACCAGCGGCCCCACGAACCCGGTGCTCTCCAGCACTCCCGTGTACAGGTGCGGCGTGCCCGTGCGCAGGAGCTGCTCCGCGGCCGACGGGTCCGGCGCCCAGGCCTGCAGCGGATCGCGGGGCGCGAGGACCACCAGCCCGGTGCCGTCCCTGTCCCTGAGCGCGGACGCGGCAGGGCGCCGCGACCAGGGGCGGGCCCCGGCAACGGCGCGCCGCGCGGCGTCCTCCCGCCGCTCCCCGCACTCCCCGGCAGGGATGCCGCCCGGGAGTGCCTCCCACGGCTCCACCCGCCCGCGGTCGACGACGTCGACCTGCCCCACCCCTGCCGCGGACAGCAGGACGGCGACCGCAGCACCGACCCGGCCCGCGCCCTGCACCCGTACCCGCGCCGTCCGCCGGGCCGCCAACCGGCGCGGCGCCCCGCCGGGTTCCCGGTGCACGGCGGACAGCGAGGCGAGGTCCGCGCGCAACCGGTCCGCGGAGAGACCGGCCACCTCCCGGTGAGGTCCGGCGTCGTCGAGCACGCCCGCCGCCGCCAGCCGCTCCAGGAGCCCGTCGGCTGCGGCAGCAGGCAGGCCGAGCCGGTGCGCCTCCTCGCGCAGGCGCGGCACGCTGCGGGTGCCGTCCAGGAGGTCCAGGAAGGCCGCGGTGGCGTCCTGGACCGGTTCCAGCAGTACGGCGTGCGACGGGGCCACGCCGTACTGCACCGTGCGACGGTCGCGCCAGCAGCGCCGCAGTGCGGGCTTGATCAGGGGGAGCATGGCCTCAGCATGCACGGTGGACGGGATCGCCGTAGCGGGTTGTCCACAGGCTGGGGGTGATCGTCGTACCGCAGCACTGTCGAAGCTCCCCCGTACCGTCCGTTGATCCGCAGTGTTCGCCTCGGCCCGGGTCGGAGCGGCCGGTTCTGCTGCTCGATGTACTGCTTCACGATGCTGAAGCCCGGACCTTCAGTGCCGGTTCCCGTCGACGCATCCCGACGGGACCGGCCGGGTACCCTCTCCACGTGCCCGTCGAGCCGCTGAACAGCACCAGAGCCGGCAGAGGCGCGGTCGAAGTACGCCGCAGCACCCGCCGACGCAGAACGGTCTCCGCCTACCGGGACGGCGGCCGTACCGTCGTGCTGATCCCGGACCGGATGTCCGCGGCCGAGGAGGAGCGGTGGATCCAGATCATGCTGGACCGCCTGGCGGCGCAGGAGAGCAGGCGCGTACTCGACGGGAGCGCCCTCGCCACCCGCGCCGCGGACCTGTCCGAGCGGTACCTGCATGGCAGGGCCCGCCCGGCCTCCGTCCGCTGGGTCACCAACCAGAACACCCGCTGGGGGTCCTGCACGCCCGCGGAGGGCAGCATCCGGCTCTCGCACCGCCTGCAGGGCATGCCGCCCTTCGTGGTCGACTACGTGCTGCTGCACGAACTCGCGCACCTGCTCGTTCCGGGCCACGGCCCGGAGTTCTGGCGCCTCCTGGAGGCCTACCCGCGCACTGAACGCGCGCGGGGCTACCTGGAGGGTGTCGCCGCCGCGGGCCGGCTGCCGCACTTCCCCGCCGAGCCGAGCGACTGAGCGGGAGCGGCCCCGGCCACCCGGCGCGTCAGCGAAGGCGGTGCAGCGCCGCCTCGGCCAACCGCTGCACCGAGGTGTCGACGACATCCCCGACCTCGTCGAAGCGGAACCACTGCAGATCGAGCGATTCCGCGCTCACGGTCCCGACCGCCCCGCGCGGCGCGCGCACCACGTACTGCACGTCCAGGTGCCACGCGCACGGCGTCTCGTGGCGGTCCAGCCGCACCGGCCCGCCGACCCGTGTCAGTCCGCCGATACCGGACTCCTCCTCCGCCTCCCGGAGCGCGGCCTCCGCGAGACCCGCGTCGCCGGGTTCGCAATGGCCGCCCGTCTGGAGCCACATCCGCAGCTTGCGATGCAGGGTCAGCAGCACGCGCTCGCCCGCGGCGTCCACCACCAGCGCGCTCGCCGTGACGTGTCCGTCCGCGCACGCCTTCCACATGCCGTCCGGGAACGACGCCAGATGGTCCAGGTAGGACAGCCGCAGCCGTTCCTGCGACTCGTCCGGTGCCGTCCACTCCTTCAACGTGCGGACCGCGTCCGCGTGGAGGCTCACTTCTCCCCGTCGGAGTCGTCGCCGGTCTCGCGCTGCTCCGCCGCGTCGCCGAGCATCTTGTCCAGCTCCGAGAAGTCCGCCTGCTCCCGGTGCACGAAGCCGTCGGGGTCGTCCAGGTCGCTCGCCGTCGGCAGCATGTCCGGGTGCGCCCACAGGCCGTCCCGGCCCTCCGGGCCGCGCGCGTCCGACAGGGAGGCCCAGAGCCTGGAGGCGTCCCGGAGCCGCCTGGGGCGCAGCTCCAGACCGATCAGGGTGGCGAAGGTCTGCTCCGCCGGACCGCCCGAGGCGCGGCGACGGCGCAGCGTCTCGCGGAGCGCGTCAGCGCCCGGCAGGTGCGGTTCGGCCGCCGCGTGGACGACGGCGTCGACCCAGCCCTCGACGAGCGCCAGCGCCGTCTCCAGCCTGGCCAGAGCGGCCTTCTGCTCCGGGGTGTCCTCCGGCTGGAACATGCCCTGCTGCAGAGCCTGCTGCAGTTCCTCGGGGTTCTGCGGGTCGAACCGGCCCACGACGTCCTCGAGCTTGGAGGTGTCGACCTTGATGCCCCGCGCGTATCCCTCGACCGCTCCGAACAGGTGGGAGCGGAGCCACGGCACGTGCTGGAACAGCCGCTGGTGCGCGGCCTCCCGCAGCGCCAGGTAGAGGCGCACCTCCTCCTGCGGCACTCCCAGTCCCCGGCCGAACTTCTCGATGTTGTGCGGCAGCAGGGCGGCCTTGCCGGAGGGCCCGAGCGGCAGGCCGATGTCGGTGGAACCGACCACCTCACCGGCGAGCACGCCGAGCGCCTGGCCGATCTGGGTGCCGAACATCGCCCCGCCCATGGACCGCATCATGCCGAGCAGCGGGCCGGCCATGGCCTGCATCTCCTCGGGCAGCACGTCGCCCATCGCGGCGCCGACGCGCTCGGCCACCGGGTCGACGAGGTCCTTCCATACGGGCAGCGTCTCCTCGACCCACTCGGCCCGGCTCCACGCCACCACCGAGCCCGCCCCGGAGGGCAGCGACGTCGCGCCGTCCAGCCACAGGTCCGCCAGGCGCACGGCCTCCTCGACCTCGCCGCGCTCGGTCGGACCCACGCTGCGGTCCTTGTCCCGGCTGTCCCGGCCCTCCTGGCCGTCCGGGGCGACCGGACCGTCCTGCACGCCCTGCGCGACCGTCTGCCGGGCGATGTCCTTCGCCATGTCCCAGTTCACCGGCCCGCCCTCGTAGGAGAGCATCCGGCCGAGCCGCTGGAACGCTGCCCCGAGGTCGTTGGGGTCGAAGCCGCCGGATCCTCCGGCGCCGCCGAGCGACCCGAACATCGCGGCCAGCGGGTTGGCGGCGTCGCCCGCTCCTCCGCCGAAGCCGAACGGGGTGTCCGGACCGCCCCGGTCCGACCCCCCGCCCTGCTTCTTCCTGCCCTCGTCCCCGTCCTCGGGCTCCTCGGAAGGTACGCCGAATCCGAACGGATTGTCACTCACGGTTTCCTCGGCTCTGTCTCGTCGGACGGTTCGCTGATGCCTGGCACGTCAGCGAGGCGCACAGCACCTCGCCCGTACGCCGCGTACGGTCTCTGGTGATCCGTCGCGATCTGATGGGCTCCACCTCCAGCCTAGACATCCGTCAGGCAGGATGGAGCTGCGCACCTCGTACCAGAAACAACCGCGGGAGACACCCGGTGAGTTCCTCCGAGACCGACGTTCGCGCAGCGCGAACCCCCGTCGTCGCCGTCACCGGCGCGGCTTCGGGCGTGGGCGCGCTGCTCACCGAGCGGCTCGCTGCATCTCCCGAGGTCTCGCAGGTCATCGCGTTGGACGAGCGGCGCGGCGACGCGCGGAACGTCCAGTGGCACACCCTGGACGTCCGCGATCCGGCACTCGCCGACCGGCTCCGGGGCGAGCACCGTCCGGTGGACGTCGTGGTGCACCTCGCACTGGACCTCGATCTCGAGTCGGATCCGGCAGCTCGGTCCGCCTACAACGTGCGAGGAGCCCAGACGGTACTCACCGCCGCCGCCGCGGCGGGGGTGCGCCGGGTGGTGCTGTGCACCTCGGCGATGGTCTACGGCGCGCTGCCCGACAACGAGGTGCCGCTCGCGGAGGACGCCGAGCTGCGGGCCACCGCGGAGGCCACGGGGCTGGGCGACTTGCTGGAGATCGAGGACCTCGCCCGCCGGGCGCCGCGGGCGCACCCCGGACTCAACGTCACCGTGCTGCGGCCGACCGTCCTGGTGGGCGGGACGGACACCGCGCTCACCCGCTACTTCGAGTCGCCGCGGCTGCTGGTGGTGGCCGGATCGCGGCCGTGCTGGCAGTTCTGCCACGTGGAGGACCTGGTCGGCGCGCTGGAGTACGCGGTGCTGGAGAAGGTCGACGGGGAGGTGGTGGTCGGCTGCGACGGCTGGCTGGAGCAGGAGGAGGTCGAGGAACTGAGCGGCATCCGGCGGATGGAACTGCCGTCGGCGGTCGCGCTCGGTACGGCGTCCCGGTTGCACCGGCTGGGCATCACGCCGTCGCCGGCCGGTGATCTCGCCTACACGATGCACCCCTGGGTGGTCAGCGGCAGCCGGCTGCACGACGCGGGCTGGCGGCCGGGCTGGACGAACGAGGAGGTGCTGGCCGAGCTGCTGGACGAGGTGGCGGGCCGCCACACGGTCGCCGGCCGCCGGCTGGGTCGCAAGGACGCCACGGCCGCGGGCGCCGCGGGTGCCACGGTCGCCCTCCTCGGCGCCGCTGCGGTCGTACGGCGGGCGCGCAAACGCCGGGGCGTGTGAGCCGGGGAGCGGGGGATGCACCCGCCGCCGGCGGGTGGCGTGCTCCGGCCGCGGGCCGGTAGGGCAGCATGAGCGGCATGGCACAGAGGAACGACCATCCCGGCGAACAGGCCGCTGCCGCACCGATTCGGCTCCTCGCCGTGCGGGAGACCCCGCTGTCGGTCGACGAGGTCTTCGGCGCCGTAGGGGACGCCTCGGCGGGCGGCACCGCCCTCTTCGTGGGGACGGTCCGCGACCACGACGGCGGCACCGATGTCGCTCGACTGGGCTATTCCGCCCATCCGACCGCGGAGGCCGAGCTGCGGCGGGTCGCGGAGAGGATCGCCGCCGACTTCCCCGTCCGCGCGCTGGCGGCCGTCCACCGGGTGGGCGATCTGGAGGTGGGGGACCTGGCGGTGGTGGTCGCCGTCTCCTGCCCGCATCGCGGTGACGCCTTCGCCGCCTGCCGCCGCCTGATCGACGATCTCAAGGCCCGGGTCCCGCTCTGGAAGCACCAGACCTTCACCGACGGCACCGATGAATGGGTGGGCGCGTAGCGCCCTCCTACAGGGGTTGGTGGTCGGGCGACGGGAGGGAGGGTGGGCGCGTAGCGCTCGCTGCCGGGTGGCGACCACTCGGTGCTCTCCTGCTGCGGCGTTCGGTCCCCCTTCGTTCCGCCGAGCGTGTCGCCGTTGCGTAACCCCGCGCCGCCCCCGACCGTTGGAAGCGCCGAGAGTTAATCTGCTCATCAGCCGGCCACTCGGCGGTCGGCCGGGGCACAGCACAGTCGGGAGGACTCGATGGCGGCTCTCCTCTGGCTGCTGATCCCGGTCTTCGGCGGGGTGGTGGCGAGCGTGTGGGGCGGCTGGGCCGCGCGCAGGCGCTCGTCGGTCCCCGACGCGGTCGGGGTGGCCGGGTACGAACGCTTCCGTGCCGCGATGGAGCGCACGAACGCTCTGGACGCCGTCGGCCGTCCGGGCCGGGAAGCGCCCTGAGCGGGACGTCCCGTACTGTCGTACGCATGCCACGCCGCACCGCGACGATGCTCGCGTCCACCCTGTGCCTCATAGCGTTGCTCTGCGCGGCCGTGCTGATCAGGGTTCCGTACGCGGAGATGTCGCCCGGCCCCACGTACAACACGCTGGGCAAGGTCGACGGCAAGCAGGTGCTCAGTTTTCCCGGCCGGAAGATCCCCCACCGCGCGTACGGCGGTCACCTCAACATGACGACCGTCCGGGTGACGGGGTCCGAGTACCGCATGGACCTGTTCACCGCACTGCACGGGTGGCTCTCGGACGACGAGGCCGTGGTGCCGCACGAGGTCCTCTACCCGGACGACGCGTCGGCGGAAGAGGTCGACCAGCGGAACGCCGAGGAGTTCAGCCAGTCCCAGGAGTCCGCGAAGGCTGCGGCCCTCGAGGAACTCGGCGAGCCCGTCACCGCACGGGTGGTGGTGCAGGCCGTGGTGGCGGACGCACCGTCCGAGGGCCGGCTGAACGCGGGTGACGTGATCCGGACCGTGGACGGCGAACGGGTGCGGGAACCGGAGGAGGTCGCCCGGGTGGTGACGCGTCACGAGCCCGGTGAGAGGGTCCGGTTCGGCATCGTGCCGGCGGAGCGCGTGAAGGCGGCGCAGAAGAAGGGCCGCGACGTCGGTTCGCTGCCCGTGGAGCAGGTCACCGTCCCCACCGAGAAGGCGCCGGACGGCCGGGCCATCGTGGGTATCCAGCCGGGCGTCAGCCACACGCTGCCGTTCCCGATCGACATCTCGCTCGCCGACGTCGGCGGTCCGAGCGCGGGCCTGATGTTCGCCCTCGGCATCGTCGACAAGCTCACCCCGCAGGACCGCCTCACCGGCGGTGCCTTCGTGGCGGGCACCGGCACCATCGACGCCTCCGGCCGGGTCGGCCCCATCGGTGGCATAGGGATGAAGACCATCGCCGCGCACGACAAGGGAGCCGAGTACTTCCTCACTCCCGCCAAGAACTGCTCGGCGGCCGCCTCGCACAAGCCCGACGGCCTCACCCTGGTCCGGGTGAAGAGCCTCGGGGAAGCGCTGCAGGAGCTGGAGAAGATCCGCGAGGGCGACACCGCGGACCTCTCCACCTGCCCCGCCGACTGAGCCGCCCCCCGGTCAGCCGGCCTCGGAGAACGTGGCGGCCAGCGCCTCGGCCAGGCCCGGGACCAGCCCGGCGCCGGTCAGCACCTCCGTCGTGGCGTCCTTCTCCCGCAGCCTGACCGCCGACTCCCGGGTGCCGTCGCGCAGCACGCCGACCGTCATCCGGACCTCCTGGCGTTCGGGGTGTTCGGCCACCCAGCGCGAGAGCTGCGCCTCGTCCATGTCCGCGGGTGCCGACTCCTCCGCCGAGGGCGGCAGCATCAGCCGTTCGACCGCGAGTGCGCACCCGGCGACGGCGTCCGGCCAGCCGATGGTGGCCAGGAACTCGTCGAGCGGTGCCCCTTCCGGCAGTTCGTCCTGCTCGACGGGTGTGAGAGCCGGACCGCCGACGCCTTCCTGGTCCGCGCCGACGCCGAGGCGGTCGGCGAGCGAGGGCTCCTCGGCCCGCAGCTGCGCGGTGTCGACCAGGGCGAAGAGACGGGCGGGCTGATCCCAGCCCAGGCCTGCGGCGTACTCGTCGATCTCCAGCACTGCCCTGGTCAGCGGACCGGTGGCCAGGGGTGTGTCGTTCTCAGGGGTGGTGTTCATCCCTCCATCGTGCCTGCGAACACCCCGGAACCGGGAACTGGGTAAAGCTTCGGTAAGTTGCCTCAGTGGGCCCTACGATTCGGGGCCCAGCATCATCCACTGCGATTCAAAGGTGCGCACCTTGGCTTTCCAGATGCCGGACCGGGGCTCCGGGGGTCCCACCGGGCCACGGATCAGAGTGGGCCGACCCTCGAGGCGCGCCCGGACGCTGCTCATGACCGCGGGTGTGCTCGCGGTCCTCGCCATGCTCTTCGTCATGTTCGCCGGGTTCTGGACGGACTGGCTGTGGTACCACTCGGTGGACTACAGCGAGGTGTTCACCACCACGCTGCTGACGAAGATCGGTCTGTTCGCGGTCTTCGGGCTGCTGATGGCCGTTGTGGTGGGCCTCAACATGTGGCTCGCCCACCGGCTCCGACCGCCGCTGAGCGCCATGTCGCTCGAGCAGCAGAGCCTCGACCGGTACCGCATGGGCATCGCTCCGTACAAGAAGTGGATCCTGCTCGGGGCGTCCGCGCTGGTCGGGCTGATCTCCGGTGCGTCGGCCGCCGGGCAGTGGCGCACCTGGCTGATGTGGGTGAACGGCGTCGCCTTCGGGCAGACGGATCCGCAGTTCGGCAAGGACATCTCGTTCTACACCTTCGACCTGCCCTGGTACCGCTTCCTGCTCGGCTTCGGCTTCGCCGCGACGGTGCTCGCGCTGATCACCGCCGGCCTGGTCCACTACCTGTACGGCGGACTGCGGATGTCCAGTCCCGGCGCCCGTGCCACCTCGCAGGCCACGGGGCACCTCTCGGTGCTGCTGGGCGTCTTCGTCGCGCTGAAGGCCGCCGCCTACTGGCTCGACCGGTACGGTCTCGCGGTCAAGGGCAGCGACTTCAAGGCGACGGAGAACTGGACCGGCCTGAAGTACGTGGATGCCAACGCCTACCTGCCGGCGAAGACCATCCTGTTCATCATCGCGATCATCTGCGCGCTGCTGTTCTTCGGCACGCTCTGGCGCCGCACCTGGCAGCTGCCCGTCATCGGATTCGGCCTGATGGTGCTCTCCGCGATCCTCATCGGCGGGCTGTACCCCGCGATCGTGCAGAAGTTCCAGGTCGAGCCGAACGAGCAGGCCAAGGAGACGCCGTACATCAAGAAGAACATCAACGCGACCCGCTCGGCCTACAACATCGCGGACGCCGGGGTGCGGAGCTACTCCGGCACCACCGACGCGGGCGACGAGGAACTGCGGAACGCGGCCAACACCACGGCGAGCCTGCGTCTGCTCGACCCGAACGTCGTCTCGCCGACCTTCCAGCAACAGCAGCAGCAGCGCGGGTACTACGAGTTCCCCGAGACACTGGACGTGGACCGCTACTCCACCGAGAGCGGCCGTGACCAGGACACCGTCGTCGGCCTGCGCGAGATCGACCCGAAGAGTCTTCCCAAGCAGGGCTGGATCAACGAGCACTTCAAGTACACCCACGGCTTCGGCATGGTCGCGGCCAAGGGGACCGAGGTGAACAAGGACGGCGAGCCCGTCTACATCGAGGAGAACCTGCCTCCGAAGGGCCAGCTGGGGACCTACGAACCCCGGATCTACTTCGGCGAGAAGACCACCAAGTACTCCGTGGTGGGCGGCCCGCAGGAGGAGATCGACTACGTCGGTGACAAGGAGAAGACCTACTCCTACAAGGGCAAGGGCGGCATCGAGCTCTCCAACCCGTTCAGCCGGGCCGCGTACGCGGTGAGTTTCAGCGAGCCGCGGATCCTCTACTCGGGGGCGATCGGAGAAGGGTCGCAGATCCTCTACAACCGCACGCCGAAGGACCGTGTCGAGGCGGTGGCGCCCTGGCTGACGATCGACGGCGACCCGTACCCCGCGGTCGTCGACGGGCGGGTGAAGTGGATCGTCGACGCCTACACGACGACGAACAACTACCCCTACTCCTCCCGCACCACGCTGGGCGACACCACCACGGACGCGCTCACCGACAGCCAGCGCTCGGTGGTGACCCAGCAGAACCGGGTCAACTACATCCGCAATTCGGTCAAGGCGACCGTCGACGCCTACTCCGGCGAGGTCGAGCTCTACGAGTGGGACACCGGCGACCCGGTGCTCAAGACCTGGATGAAGGCCTTCCCCGGCACCGTGCAGCCCAAGAGCGACATCGGGCCGGACCTGAAGAAGCATCTGCGCTATCCCCAGGACCTGTTCAAGGTCCAGCGGGAGCTGCTCACCCGGTACCACGTGACGGATCCCGCGCAGTTCTACAGCGGCAGCGAACGCTGGCAGATCCCGGACGACCCGACCAGCGAGGGTACGACGGCGGTGCCGCCGTACTACCTGAGCATGCAACTGCCGGGAGAGAAGCAGCAGACGTTCTCGTTGACCACGACGTTCAACCCCGTCGAACGCAAGGCCCTGAGCGCCTTCATGGCGGTCGACGCGAACGCGACGAGCGCGAACTACGGCAGGATCGACATCCTGAGACTGCCGTCGAACACCACCGTGCCCGGGCCGCAGCAGGTGCAGAGCAACATCAACTCCGACCCGGAGATCGCCGACGACCTCAACATCCTCAAGCGGGGCGACTCGACGATCACCTACGGCAACCTGCTGACGGTCCCGATCAAGGGCGGCCTGCTGTACGTCGAGCCGGTCTACATCGAGGGCGCCAACACGAGCTATCCGCGCATGCGGAAGGTCGTCGCCGTGTTCGGTGAGCGCGTCGCCTTCGAGAACACGCTGCCCGAAGCGCTCAACGAGGTGTTCCAGACCGACGGCGGAGGCATGGGCCAGGGCCAGGACCAGGGCCAGGGCCAGGGCCAGGACGGTGGTCAGCAGCAGGACACCGGAGGATCCACCTCGCCCTCCCTGCAGCAGGCCCTCCAGGACATCGAGGACGCCTACAGCAGGAGCGAGGAGGCGTTCCGCAAGGGCGACTGGGAGGCCTACGGCAAGGCGCAGCAGGACCTGAAGGAGGCCATCGCGAACGCGGCCGAGGCACGGCAGGGCACGACCTCCTGACCGGAAGTACGAAGAAGGGCCCGGAGTCAACGACTTCGGGCCCTTCGCTTGTGAGGGGGAGTTCTCCGGACCGGAGTTTGGGAGGTCGTCGTGTCGGGAAGTCGACAAACCGCTGAAGTGACCTCACGGGCTGCCGTATTTGAGGTGTACGCGGGTTGCGGGTGGTGCGACGATGGGGCTTATGGGGGACAACGTCAGGCTTGCAGGGGTGGAAACGGGAACCGGGGGCGGAGGCGTCCAGGACGCCGCCGCACTGAGTGTGATGGGGGCGCAGCTGCTGCGCCGGGGGGATCTGGACGCCGCCGAGCCGAAACTCCGTGCCGCCACCGCCGCCGGTGATCGCGCGGCGGCGAACAACCTGGGAGTGCTGCTGCACCAGCGCGGCTACGCCGAGGAGGCCGCGGGCTGGTGGCGTGTCGCCGCGGTCGCCGGATCCGCTGCGGCAGCCCACGCGTTGGGCCGTCACCACCGGGAGCGGGGCGACGAGCCGGCCGCGCACTACTGGCTGCTCCAGGCCGCGGAATCGGGGCACGCGCTGGGTGCCTACGCACTGGCCGACCTGCTGCATCACCTGGGCGAGGAGGGTGCGGAGCAGTGGTTCCGCGCTGCTGCCGAGCAGGGGCACCGGGAGGCGGCCTACCGTCTGGCCCGGCTCGTGGAGTCCGGGGCGACGGAGGGCCGGGACGACGAGGCGGAGCAGTGGTACCGGCAGGCCGCTGCCCGCGGCCACCGCCAGGCCGCACTGCGTCTGGGCACGATCCTCGAGAGCCGCGGCGAGTGGAAGGAGGCGGGGCGCTGGTACCTGTCCTCGGCGAAGGACGGTGAGCCCCGGGCGGCCTGCGCCCTGGGGTTCCTGCTCCGCGACGCGGGGGACGAGGAGCACGCCGTCGTCTGGTGGCGGCGCGCCGCCGAGAAGGGCGACGGGCACGCGGCCAATGCGCTGGGCGCGCTCCACGCCTCCCGCAACGAACGGCAGGCTGCCGAACGCTGGTACCGTGCCGCGCTCGATGCGGGCGAGGACAACGGCGCGTTCAACCTCGGCCTGCTGTGCGCCGCGCAGGGCCGCACGGCCCAGGCGGAGCAGTGGTACCGGCGAGCCGCATACGCGGGGCATCACGAAGCCGCGAACGCGCTGGCCGTGCTGCTGCTGCAGCGGGGTGACGCGGACGGTGCGGAGCCGTGGTTCTCGAAGGCGGCCGAGGCGGGCAGTGTGGACGCCGCCTTCAACCTGGGAATCCTCCACGCCGGTCGCGGCAACGACGCCGCCGCCCGGCTCTGGTACGAGCAGGCGGCGGCTGCCGGGCACGCGGAGGCTGCCCTGCAGGTCGGCATCGCTCTGCAGAACGAGGGCGACGAGCACGCCGCCGAGCAGTACCTGCGCCGCGCGGCCGGCGGGGGCAGCGTCGAAGGGGCCTTCCGGTTGGGCTCCCTGCTGGACCGCGGCGACCCGCAGGAGCGGACGGAGGCCGTTCCCGGGTATCCCGAGCACGAGGAGTGGTACGAGCGCGCCGCCCAGCAGGGGCACCGCCGGGCGCAGGTCCGGTTGGGGATGTGCGCGGCCGAGCGCGGCGACCTCGTGGAGGCGGCTCGCTGGTACCGCGAGGCCGCCGCGGCGGGAAGCCCGAACGGCGCCTTCAACCTGGGGCTGCTGCTCGCCCGCGAGGGTGGGGAGCCGGAGGCCGCACTGTGGTGGACCCGTGCCGCGGAGGCCGGTCACGGGCGGGCCGCGCTCCGGCTCGCCCTGATGGCGGCACGTCGCGGCGAGCTGGCGGAGGGGCGCACCTGGTGCGCGCGGGCGGTGGAGCTCGGTCCCGCCGAGGTCGCGGAACGCGCCTCGCGGCTGGCGGGCGCCCTCGCCGACGAACTGACCGCCTGACCTGCGGACCGGTGGCCCCGGTGCGTGCCCAGGACTCGTCCGCGCGGTCCTCCCCGTTGCGGGGAGGGTGCCGCGCGGTCGTCCCGCCGGAAGCGATTTGCGCTGCTCGTGGGCTCCGGGCTAGAGTTACCACCACAACGGCGCGGGGTGGAGCAGCTCGGTAGCTCGCTGGGCTCATAACCCAGAGGTCGCAGGTTCAAATCCTGTCCCCGCTACTGATCGAAAGGTCCCGGATTCATCCGAATCCGGGACCTTTCGTCTTTTCCGGGTGAGCTGTGCGCTCCGCCGCGCGGACGCGCCGGCGCAAAGGGGTCGGCTCTCAGGCCGCCGCCGCGGCGCAGTCCGGGCAGAGGCCGCGGAAGGTCACCGTCGCGCCGGCGAGGGTGAAGCCGAAGCGCTCCGCCTCCGGGAGGGAGGTGAGCGGGTCCCCGGTGGGATGGACGTCCCGGATCGCCCCGCACCCGGAGCAGACCAGGTGCTGGTGGGCGTGGCGCGCGTTCGGGTCGTAGCGCTTCGCGCGGCCGTCCGTGCTGACCTCGATGACCTCGCCGAGTGCCACGAGCTCGCTCAACGTGTTGTACACCGTGGCGCGTGCGATCTCGGGCAGCCTGTCGGTGGCGCGCGAGTGCACCTCGTCGGCGGTGTAGTGGACGTGGTCGCCGTCCAGGACTTCGGCGACGACCCGCCGCTGTGCGGTGAGCCGCCAGCCGCGCTCGCGGAGTCGCTGCAGAAGGTCACTCATGGGGACAAGCCTAGCAGCGTCCCGTTCCATGACCAGATCGGGTACGGCTTTCGGCAACTTCTTGACTTGGACAATGTCCAATGTAGGATCGGCGAGCAGTTGCCCGAGGACAGGCCTGAGTTCCAGGAGGCGGATGTGACCACGAAGAACAAGCCCAGCGGCCCGCTCACGACGGAGGCCGGCGCACCCGTCGCTGACAACCAGAACAGCCAGACCGCGGGCGTGGGCGGCCCGGTGCTGGTGCAGGACCAGCACCTGCTGGAGAAGCTCGCGCACTTCAACCGCGAGCGCATCCCCGAGCGCATCGTCCACGCCCGAGGCGCAGGCGCCTACGGAACGTTCACCGTCACCCGGGACATGAGCCGCTACACCCGCGCGGCCTTCCTCTCCGAGGTAGGCAAGGAGACCGAGGTCTTCGCGCGGTTCTCCACCGTGGCGGGCAACCTCGGTGCGGCGGACGCGGTGCGCGACCCGCGCGGCTTCGCGCTGAAGTTCTACACCGAGGAGGGCAACTACGACCTCGTCGGCAACAACACCCCGGTGTTCTTCATCAAGGACGCCATCAAGTTCCCCGACTTCATCCACACCCAGAAGCGTGACCCGTACACCGGTTCCCAGGAGGCGGACAACGTCTTCGACTTCTGGGGCCTCTCGCCCGAGTCCACGCACCAGGTCACGTGGCTGTTCGGCGACCGCGGCATCCCCGCCTCGTACCGCCACATGAACGGTTACGGCTCGCACACCTTCCAGTGGAACAACGCCGACGGCGAGGTCTTCTGGGTCAAGTACCACTTCAAGACCGACCAGGGGATCGCCTGCCTGACCCAGGACGAGGCCGACGAACTCGCCGGGAAGGACCCGGACAGCCACCAGCGCGACCTGCGGGAGTCGATCGAGCGCGGCGAGTTCCCGAGCTGGACGGTCCACGTCCAGATCATGCCCGCGGCCGACGCGGCGCACTACCGCTTCAACCCCTTCGACCTGACCAAGGTCTGGCCGCACGGCGACTACCCCCTGCACGAGATCGGCAGGCTGGAGCTCAACCGCAACCCGCAGAACATCTTCGCGGAGGTCGAGCAGTCGATCTTCTCCCCGCACCACTTCGTGCCGGGTATCGGTCCCTCGCCCGACAAGATGCTGCAGGGCCGCCTCTTCGCGTACGGCGACGCGCACCGCTACCGCGTCGGCATCAACGCCGACCACCTGCCCGTGAACCGTCCGCACGCCGCCGAGGTCCGCAACCACAACCGGGACGGCCTCCTGTACGACGGCCGGCACGCCGGTGCGAAGAACTACGAGCCCAACAGCTTCGGCGGTCCCGCACAGACGGAGATGCCGGTCTGGCAGCCGGTGGAGGTCTCCGGCCGCACCGGTGACATCGAGGCCCCGGCCCACGCCGAGGACGACGACTTCGTTCAGGCGGGCAACCTCTACCGCAAGATGTCGGAGGAGGAGCGGGAGCGGCTCATCAGCAACCTCGCCGGTGCCATGGCGGGCATCACCCACGACCACATCGCCGAGCGGGCCATCGAGAACTTCCGCAAGGCGGACCCGGAGTACGGCAAGCGGCTCGAGGCCGCGGTCCAGGCGCTGCGCGGCTGACCCTCCGGTCCTTCGGGCCCGGACGCCCGACCGGGCGCCCGGGCCCGAAGGCTTCTCAGCCGGGTACGGTCACGTCGTGCTGGTCGGGAATGCCCGACCAGCACCGGACGATGTCCCGGACCGACACCACGCCCACGGGTTCGTGATCGTCGAGCACGACGAGGTGGCGGAATCCGCCGCGCGCCATGGCCCGAGCGGCCTCGTGCAGCGTCCACTGCGGACGGGCGAAGACCACGTCGGTGGTCGTGTGCTCCTGCGCGAGTTCCCGGTCGGGGTCCTGCCCCGCGCCGACGGAGTTGAGGACGTCCCGTTCGGTGAGGATGCCGATGCCGGTGTCGTCCGGATCGAGGACGACGGCGGCGCCGACCCGGCGAGCCGACATCAGCTCGGCCGCCTGTCGCAGCGAGTGGGTGGGGCCGATGGTGAGGATCAGCGTGCTCATGGCGTCCTGGACGAGGGTGGTCATGAGGTGAGCCCCTCTCGGGTCGCGGGGCACCTTGCGAAGGCTTTCACAAGGGCACAAGCTCTCGAGTTCTCATGCTCACACGCGCCGGCGGCCGCGACAAGGGATGGAGCGGAAGCGCCGGAGCGGGAAGCCCCGTCCGGCACAGCCCACCGCTCGACTCAGGCGGTCAGGGAACCACGGCTCGACTCAGGCGGTCAGGGACCGCAGCAGCTCCTCGTGCAGCAGCCCGTTCGACGCCGCCGCGTTGCCGCTGTGCGGACCGGGCTTGCCGTCCAGCCCGGTGAAACGGCCACCGGCCTCCTCGACGATCACGGCGTTCGCCGCCATGTCCCACAGCGACAGCTCCGGCTCGGCGCAGATGTCCACCGAACCCTCGGCGACCATCATGTACGGCCAGAAATCGCCGTACGCCCGCGTCCGCCAGCACGAGCGCGCCAGATCCAGGAAGCCGTCGAACATGCCGCGCTCCTCCCAGCCGGACAGCGAGGAGTAGGCGAACGAGGCGTCCGCGATCCGGTTGACCTGCGAGACCCGCAGCCGCGAGGCCTGCGCCAGGCTGCGTCCGGTGTAGGCGCCGCCCCCGCGCACCGCCCACCACCGCCGGTGGAGCGCCGGCGCGGACACGAGACCCACCACCGGGCGGTCGCCCTCCTCGGTGAACTCGGTCAGGGCGATCAGCGTGGCCCACACCGGGACGCCGCGCACGTAGTTCTTGGTGCCGTCGATCGGATCGATGATCCAGCGCCGCACTCCGTGTCCCTCGGTGCCGAACTCCTCACCCACCACGGCATCCCGCGGCCGGGCCCGTTGCAGCGAGGTGCGGATGAGTTCCTCGGTGGCCTTGTCCGCCTCGGTGACCGGCGTCATGTCCGGCTTGGTCTCCACCTCGAGGTCGAGGGCCTTGAACCTCTCCATGGTCGTGGCGTCGGCGGCGTCGGCCAGGACGTGGGCGAGACGCAGATCATCGTGGTAGTCCGGCATGTGCGAACAGTATCGGCCGCCCCGCGGACCGGCCACACGAGCATGGCCGTCCGGGGGAGCGCGACAACCGGCGCGGTGCCGCAGTCCGTTCTCCGGACGGACGGTGGGACGCCGGGGCACTTCTGCGCGCGGGCGGTCAGTCCCCCTCGCGCGGGTCGCGGGTGGCCAGCAGCCGCCGCAACGACAGCAGCCTGGCGGGGTCCGCGTGCCCCTCGCCCACCCAGGCGTCCAGCGCGCAGTCCGGCTCGTCGTGGCTGCAGGCGCGCGGGCACTCCGCGGTGCCCGGCTCCAGGTCGGGGAAGGCGTGGATGACCCGCCCCGGGTCCACGTGGTGCAGGCCGAAGGACCGGACGCCCGGTGTGTCGATCACCCAACCGTCCCCCGGACCGTCGCCGGACCCGCTGCCGCCGCGGCGCGGGAGCGGCAGGGCCAGCGCCGAGGTGGTGGTGTGGCGGCCGCGGCCGGTCACCGCGTTCACGTCGCCCGTCGCGCGCTGCCGCTGCGGCACCAGCGCGTTGACCAGCGTCGTCTTCCCCACACCGCTGTGCCCGACGAACGCGGTGCTCCTGCCGTACAGCAGGTCGCGGACCCGTTCGGCGGCGTCACCGCCCAGCAGCTCCTCGCGGTTGCTCACCACGTACCGCAGGCCCAGCGGTGCGTACGTCTCCAGCAGCGGCTCGGCCGGGGCCAGGTCCGATTTGGTGAGCACCAGGAGAGGGTCCAGGCCCGCGTCGTACGCGGCGACCAGGCAGCGGTCGATGAGACGGGGACGGGGCTCGGGGTCCGCCAGCGCGGTGACGATCGCGAGCTGGTCCGCGTTGGCGACCACCACCCGCTCGTACGGGTCGTCGTCGTCCGCGGTGCGCCGCAGCACCGACGCACGCTTCTCCACCCGGACGATCCGCGCGAGCGTGTCCTTCGCCCCCGAGAGGTCGCCGACGACGGCCACGCGGTCGCCCACCACGACGCCCTTGCGGCCCAGCTCCCGGGCCTTCATCGCGGTGACCGTGCGCCCGTCCACCAGGACCGTGAGCCGGCCGCGGTCGACCGTGAGCACGAAGCCCTCCACCGCGTCCTCGTGCTTGGGGCGGCGGTGGGTGCGCGGACGGCTGCCGCGGCGCCCGGGCCGCACGCGGACATCGTCCTCGTCGGTGTGCTTGCCGTAGCGGCGCATGGCCCCTCGCCCTCTACGCCGTCGTGCCGGCGGTGCGCGACCCGCCGAGCATCCCGAGCCACAGCTCCGGGAAGTCGGGGAGCGTCTTCCCGGTGGTCGCCATGTTCTCCACCCGCACGCCTTCCACGGCCAGTCCGAGGACCGCGCCGGCCGTCGCCAGCCGGTGGTCGTCGTAGGTGCGGAACACTCCCGCGCGCATCGGCCGTGGCCGGATGCGCAGCCCGTCCTCGGTCTCGGTCACATCGGTGCCCAGCCGCCCCAGCTCGCGGGCCAGGGCCGCCAGCCGGTCCGTCTCGTGCAGGCGCAGGTGCGCCACGCCACGCAGCACCGACTCGGAGTCGGCCAGTGCCGCCACCGCCGCGACTCCCGGGGTCAGCTCGCCGACCTCCCCCAGATCGATGTCGATGCCGTGGACGCGGCCGCTGCCGGTGAGCGTCAGGCCGCGGTCGTCGAGCTCGCAGGAGCCGCCCATCGCTGTGAAGATCTCCCGCAGTGCGTCCCCCGCCTGGGTGGTGCGGCGCGGCCAGTCCGGAACGGTGACGCGGCCACCCGTGACCAGTGCGGCCGCCAGGAACGGCTGCGCGTTGGAAAGATCGGGCTCCACGACCAGGTCGCGACCCAGCAGCGCCCCCGGCCGCACCCGCCACACGTGCGGCTCGCCGCCGTCCTCCGGCGCGTCGACCTGCGCCCCGGCGGCACGGGCCATCTCGACCGTCATCCTGATGTGCGGCATCGAGGGCAGCCGGTCCCCGACGTGCCGGACCTCGACGCCCTGGTTGAAACGCGCACCCGACAGCAGCAGGGCGCTCACGAACTGGCTGGAGGAGGAGGCGTCGATCTCCACCGTGCCGCCGTCCAGCGAGCCGGTGCCGTGCACGGTCAGCGGCAGCGCACCGCGCCCGTCGTCCTCGATGCGGGCGCCGAGGGCGCGCAGCGCGTCGATCACGCCGTGCAGCGGACGCTCGTGGGACCGGGGGTCGCCGTCGAACCGGACCGGGCCGTCGGCGAGCGTCGCGACGGGAGGCAGGAAACGCATCACCGTGCCGGCGTTGCCGACGTCCACCGCGGTCGGCCCGTGGAGGCCCGCCGGGACGATCCGCCAGACCTCCCCGGTTCCCGCGGTGCCGGGGACCGCCGAGGAGCCGGACGGCGTGGTCTCCTCGATCTCCGTGCCCATCGCGCGCAGGGCCGCGGCCATCAGGTCGGTGTCGCGCGAGCGCAGCGGGCGGCGCAGCCATCCCGGCTCGGAGGCGAGAGCGGCCAGCACCAGGCCGCGGTTGGTGACCGATTTCGAACCGGGCACGGTCACGGTCGCGTCCACGGGAGCCGCGGCGGGAGGGGCGGGCCAGAGGGCGGAGTCCGCGTCGGAGCGGCCGGTGGTCTCGGTCATGACCTTCACTCTAGGCGGTCGCGGCAGGACCGCCTCGGCCAGATCCGGGGCGTCTCAGAGGTCGAGCAGCCAGCGTCCGCCGCCCGCGAGCGCACACAGCGAGACGGCGTGGAACAGCAGCAGCCAGAGGGGGGCCGGCACGTGCGTGAGCCGGGAGAGCTGGTCCGCGTCCGAGTCCGGGGCCCCGCCGCGACGGCGCTTGCCCTGGAGTTCGAACACCGGGCGCACACCACCCAGCAGCAGGAACCACACCACCCCGTAGGCGAAGGCGGCCTGCACCTGCGGCCCGGTGAGCCAGGACACCAGGAGGAACGCCCCGCCCGTGACGACGACGGTGAGCACGCCGTACGCGTTCCGGATCATCACGAGCATGGCGATGAGCAGCAGCGTCGCACCCCACAGCAGGAGCGTGATGCGGTGGTCCGCCAGGAGCCATGCGCCGCCGAGCCCGAGCAGCGGGGGAGCGGTGTACCCCGCCGCCGCGGTGAGCACCATGCCGACGCCGTGCGGCTTGCCGCGGGAGACCGTGAGCCCCGAGGTGTCCGAGTGGAGCCGGATCCCGTCCAGGCGGCGCCCGGTGAGCAGCGCCGTGAGGCCGTGCCCGCCCTCGTGCGCGATCGTGATCGCGTTCCGTGACAGCCGCCATATTCGGTGGGGCGCGGTCACCGCGAGCGCGGCCGCCGCCGTGGCGAGTACGACCCACAGCGACGGGTCCGGCTGTGTGCCGAGAACCCGGTCCCCGAGCGCGGCGACGGTGGTGGTGTCCATGCTCCTCCGGTCCTCCCCTGGAGTTTCTGCGCACGGGCCCGGCGTCCTGCGGGCGTGCCGTGGCAGTCTTGCACCCATGTGCGGACGGTACGCGGCCAGCCGGAGCCCCGAGGATCTCGTCGACCTGTTCGAGGTGCGGAAGTGGGACCCGGAGGAGGCCCTGGAGCCGGACTGGAACGTCGCCCCGACCAAGAGCGTGTACGCGGTGCTGGACCGGCCCGAGAAGGGGAGCGGCGATCCGGAGCCGGTCCGGCAGCTGCGCACCGTGCGCTGGGGGCTGGTGCCCGGGTGGGCGAAGTCACCGGAGATGGGCGCCAGGATGATCAACGCCCGGGCCGAGACGGTGCACGAGAAGGCCGCGTACCGGAAGCCCTTCGCGGCACGCCGCTGCCTGCTGCCCGCCGACGGCTACTTCGAGTGGGTCACCGGGGATCGAGAACTCGACCTGGAACAGGAGGGCAGGCGGAAGCGGCCGCGGAAACAGCCGTACTTCGTCACCCCCGCGGACGGCGGCGTCATGGCGATGGCCGGGCTGTACGAGTTCTGGCGGGACCGCACGCGTCCCGACGGGGACCCGCGGGCATGGTGGGTGACCTGCACGGTGGTGACCACCGCGGCCGAGACCTCGCTCCTCGCGGGCGCGACGGGAGAGGCGGACGCCGCGGGCCCGCAGTCCCTCGCGGACATCCACCCCCGGATGCCGCTGATGCTGCAGCCCGACCGGTGGGACGCCTGGCTGGACCCGGCGCGTACCGATCCGACGGACCTGCGGACCCTGCTCGCACCGCCTCCGCCGGGTTCGTTCCGTGCCCACCCCGTCTCCACGGACGTCAGCAACGTGCGGAACAACGGGCCGGAGCTCGTCACCGAGATCGAAGCCCACACAGAACCCACGCTGTTCTGACCGCGCCGGGCCGCGGTGGCCGGGAGGCGCACGGCGCGCCGGTGGGCGCCTCCGTCCTCACGCCCCTGCGGATCCGGGGAAGGATGGTGCCCCATGAACCACACTTCGCACCGCGTCCCGACACCCGCCGGGGACGCCCGTATCACCTGGCACTCCGCGGCGGCACCGCGCCGCGTCCTCGCCCTCGGCCACGGTGCCGGCGGCGGGATCGAGGCCCGGGACCTGCGGACCCTCGCGGAGATCCTGCCCGCGGCGGGCACCACGGTCGCCCTGGTCGAGCAGCCCTGGCGCGTCGCCGGCCGGAAGATCGCCCCGGCGCCCCGGACGCTGGACACGGCGTGGGAGGCGCTCTGGCCCGCCCTCGCGGAACCGGGACTGCCCGTCGTCGCGGGCGGCCGGAGCGCCGGGGCCCGCGTCGCCTGCCGGACGGCCGCGTCCCTCGGTGCCGAAGCGGTCCTGGCCCTGTCCTTCCCGCTCCACCCGCCGGGGAAGCCGGAGAAGTCCCGGGCGGACGAGCTGACGGGTGCCGGGGTCCCCACCCTCGTCGTCCAGGGTGCACGGGACCCGTTCGGGCGGCCCGAGGAGTTCCCCGCGGGCACGCGCCTGGTCGAGGTGCCCGGCGGCGACCACGGCTTCGCCGTGCCCAGGAAGGGCGCCGTCCCGCAGGAGGAGGCCCTGCGCTCGCTCGGCGAGGCCGTGCGGGAGTGGCTCGGGTAGGGAATGCGCGCGGCTGCGCGCGTGTTGGCAGGGGTGCGGCGGGAAAGCCGTCGTACCGATGTTCGATACACCACTGTGTACGTCACGTCGAAAGGAAGCCGCCCTCATGGGTTCTGTCGCTTGCCCGCAGCGTCCCCAGGCCGTCGAGGTGGACTGGGCCACGCTTGCGCTGGCCGGTGGCTCCGCGACTCCGGCGGCGCGGGGATCGGATCGTCGTCTATTCTCCGGTTCGGACGGGTACACGCCCGGCCCCGGAGGAACGACGGAGGAGGTGGGTCCGGTCACCGGAACCGGCGACGGCACGCACAGCACACGCAGCGCCTCACAGCGGTCGGCTGCCCCACGGGAGGAGACCGTGGAGGAGCGCAGCGAGCGCTTCGAGCGCGATGCCCTGCAGTTCCTGGACCAGATGTACTCGGCGGGCCTGCGCATGACGCGGAACCCGGCCGACGCCGAGGACCTGGTGCAGGAGACCTACGCGAAGGCGTACGCGTCGTTCCACCAGTTCCGCGAGGGCACCAACCTCAAGGCGTGGCTGTACCGGATCCTGACCAACACCTTCATCAACTCCTACCGCAAGAAGCAGCGCGAGCCGCAGCGCAGCGCGGCCGAGGAGATCGAGGACTGGCAGCTCGCCCGTGCCGAGTCCCACATGTCCACCGGCCTCCGCTCGGCCGAGGCACAGGCCCTCGACCACCTGCCGGACTCGGACGTCAAGCAGGCGCTGCAGGACATTCCGGAGGAGTTCCGCATCGCGGTGTACCTGGCCGATGTCGAGGGGTTTGCCTACAAGGAGATCGCGGACATCATGGGGACACCCATCGGCACCGTCATGTCCCGGCTGCACCGCGGACGGCGTCAGCTGCGCGGAATGCTCGAGGACTACGCGCAGGAGCGCGGTCTCCTCCCGGCCGGTGCCGGTACGGACGCGTCGCACGACGGGAAGGGCTCGGGCTCATGAGTTGCGGAGAGCCTCACGAGACGGACTGCTCCGAGATCCTGGACCACCTCTACGAGTATCTCGACAAGGAGATGCCCGAGGGCGACCGCGAGAAGTTCCGGGTCCACTTCGACGAGTGCCACCCCTGCCTCGAGAAGTACGGCCTGGAGCAGGAGGTCAAGAAGCTCGTCAAGCGCTGCTGCGGCCACGACGACGTGCCGACCGGCCTCCGGGCCAAGGTGATGGGGCGCATCGAGGTGATCCGTGCCGGTGAGGCCGGCACCGGGACCGGCTCCGGAGCCGAGGGCGGCACCGCGGGCTGAGCCCCGGCACCCGCGGGCCGATGCCGGCCCACCCTCCGCGGCCCGTGACTCCCCTTTTCCGCCGCTCTTCACCCGAACGGGTGGGGCTTGGCCGGGGGGTCGGGGCAATCCGCCGCAACTCTCCCCCCGAACCGTCGCGACGTGCCTATTCTCCCGTACCTGTGCCGTAGGGGAGGAGGCGCCGCATGGGAGCACGGGGCACCGGACTGCCCGCGTCCGCAGGGGCACTCGTCGGACTCGCCGCACTCGCGGCCGCCGGCTGCACCCTGCCCTCCCTCCTCCGGCCCGCCGGGGTGCCGTGGGCCACGGTGCTGGTGCTCGCCGCCCTGTACACACTTGCCGAGGCGCTGCCGCGCTGCCGCCTGGTCGCACGACTGCGTCCCGGCGCCGAGCCGCGGCGCGGCGCGGAGGACGAGGCGCCGCCCGAGGTCTGCGGGACGCTGCTGCTGGCGGCGGTCCTGCTGCTGCCTCCCGGGGCCGCCGCCCTGGTGCCGTTGGCCGGTGCGGCGGTCGGCCGGGTCCCCGCACGGCACCCTGGCGCCCGCCGCCTCTGGCGTGTCGTCCGGCCGGCGCTCGCGGCCTACGCCGGCGCCCTCGCCCCCGCCCTGCTGCTGCCCGGCCCGCCGGGGAACGGTCCGGTGGCGGCGGCCGGACTGCCCGGCGCCCTGCTGCCCGCCGCCCTGTCGGTCCTCACCCACTGCCTGGTACTCACCGCCCTCGACGGGGCGATCCTCGTCGCCGCGGAGCGGTGCGCCCCGCGCGCCGCCTGGCGCGGGCGCTTCCTGCCGGTGACGACCGTGCACCTGGTGCAGGCGCCCGCGGCGCTGCTGATGGCCCTGCTGTGGCGCAGCACCCTCGGACCGGCCGCCGCGCTCCCGGTCCTCCTGCCGATGGCCCTGTGCTGCTGGACGTTCGCCGCGTACCAGCGGGAGCGCACCGCGCACCACGCGACCGTCCGCGCGCTCGTCCAGGCCGTGGACATCAAGGACCGCTACACCCGCGGCCACGGCGAACGCGTGGGCCGCGCGTCCGCCATGATCGCGCGGGAGCTCGGCATGGACGGCGCCCGCACCGAGACGCTGCGCTTCGCCGGCATCCTGCACGACGTCGGCAAGCTGGGCGTACCCACCAGGCTGCTGCGCAAGGCCGGGCCGCTGAGCCCGCTGGAGCGCAGCGTCCTCGAACTCCACCCGGAGTACGGCCACGAGATGGTCCGGGGCATCCGCTTCCTCGGCGAGGCCCGGTCGGCGATCCTCCACCACCACGAGCGGCTGGACGGCACGGGCTACCCCTACGGCCTCGCCGGCGAGCAGATCCCCGAACCCGCCCGCCTGGTGGCGGTCGCCGACGCCTTCGACGCCATGACCTCGCACCGCAGCTACAGCCGGGCCAGGCCGGTGCCGGACGCCCTGACGGAGCTGGAACGCTGCGCCGGCACCCACTTCGACCCCCGCATGGTCTCCGCCCTGGTCCGCGCGCTGGAACGCCACGGCTGGTCCCCGGCGGCGACCGCCGACCCGCCCGGCGACGACGCCTCCCCGCAGCCGGTCCCCGCCGTGCCGCGTACCGGCGGCCGCCCCCACGACGCGGGCCGTACCGCGTCGCGCCGCCACGGTGTGCCCCCGCCGCGCACAGGGCGCCGTACCGCGGGAGGACGGCACCGCGCGGCCGTCCGCACCCGGTCGGAGCCGGCGACCCCGCCGGAGGGGGTGCCCGCACCGCGGCCGCCGGACCCCGGCCGGCCGGACGTCCGCGGGAACCACGGCTCCACACAGCGGGGGCCCGGGTGAGCGGACACGCACGGGACCGCCGGAGCCGTACGAGCCGCGGGGCGGCGGTCGTGCACGCCGCGGCGGCCGTCCTCGCGGCCACCGCCCTGGCCGCCACCGCGGTGCGCGGCGTCGACCAGCCGGCGGCCGCGGTCTCCTTCGGACTCCTCGTCGCCGTCGGCGAGACGGTCCGCGTCCGGCTGCCCGGCAGCAACCACCCGGTCGGCCCGCTGGCCGTGTCCGCTGCCCTCGGCTACGCCCTGCTCGGCGAGATCGGCGGCAGCAGGGCCGGCCACGGAGTGCTCCAGGTGGTGGCCGTCACGGTCGCGGCCACCCTCCTCGGCATGCTGCCGCACCTGCACCGCGGGCCACCGCCCGGCGCGGACCGCTACGTCCGCCGCCTGCTGACCGTCGCGTTCGCCGCCGCCTGCTTCCAGCCCCTGCACGCCGTGGTGGACGCCACGGGGCCCTCCGGACCGCTGCACGTCCTCCTCATGATCACGGTGCTCGGCCTGAGCGCCGGGTGCGACGCGGTGGTGGGCGCCGTCCTCGCCTCCGCCCGCCACGGGTGGGCGTTCGCTCCGCAGCTCCGCGACCGGCTGCGCGCCGTGTTCGGCGTGGTGCCCGCGCTCGCCGCCACCGGAGCGGTGCTGGCACTCGCGGTCGGCGGGCTCGGCCTGCGCGCCCTCCCGCTCTGCTGGGGGCCCCTGCTGCTCGTGCAGTTCGCCCTGCGCCGCTACGCCCACGTGCGCGCCACCTACCGGCAGACCATCGCCTCGCTGGCCCGGGCGACCGAGGTGGCCGGCTGCACCCCGCACGGCCACGCCCGCCGCGTGGCCGCACTCAGCCGGGCGATGGCACGCGAACTCCGGCTGGCGGAGCCCGAACTCACCGTGCTGGAGTACGCGGCCCTGATGCACGACATCGGGCAGCTCTCACTGGTGGACCCGCTCGCCGGAGGCGCCACCGAGCAACTGGAGGAGAGCGAGCGGCGCCGCATCGCCCTGCTCGGCGGAGCGGTGGTCCGGCAGACGGGCGTCCCCGCCGAAGTCGCCCTGGTGGTGGAACGACAGGCCGATCCGTGGCGTGAACAGCCGCTCACAGCACGTGTCGTGCGGGTCGCCAACGCCTACGAGGAGCTGGCCGCCGCCCAGCACTCCGCCTCCGGGCCGTTGCGGGTGCTGGAGCGGATGCGGCTGGGCGGGGCGCAGGAGTACGACCCTCGGGTGGTGGAGGCGCTGGCCCGGGTGGTGGCCGACGGGAACACGGACCCGGTTGCCTCCTCGTTCGGGTAGTGAGCGCGCACCCCGGCGGGCATGGTTGGATGCGAGAGGGGAACCGCTTCCACGGCAGGCCCCGCGACGCACGACGCGCGTACGCAAGCGACAGGCGGGAGTCAGGCGGCACATCGTGAGGATCTTCGGCAAGGAGCGGCACCGGCCCTCCGCCTCGTGGCGGCAGGCGACCGACCGTGCCTTCACGCTCATCGGCGACGGGCGCTACGAGGACGCGGGCGCTCTGCTCACCCGTGCCGCAGATTTGGAGCCGTGGCTCTCCGAGTCCTGGTTCAACCTCGCACTGCTGCACAAGTTCCGGCACGACTGGGAGCAGGCGCGCTCCGCCGGCCTGCGGGCCGTCGCGCTGCTGGACCGCGACGCCGGAGCGCCCGACTGGTGGAACGTCGGCATCGCCGCCACCGCCCTGCAGGACTGGCCGTTGGCGCGCCGGGCCTGGCAGGCGTTCGGTCTGCGGGTGCCGGGCGACGCCCTGGGGGCGGCCGCTGTCGGCGAACCGACGGGCATGCGGCTCGGCAGCGCCGCCGTCCGGCTCTCTCCCGAGGGGGAGGCCGAGGTGGTGTGGGGCCGCCGGGTCGACCCGGCCCGGCTGGAGGTCCAGAGCATCCCGCTTCCCTCGTCGGGGCGCCGGTGGGGTGAGGTTGTGCTGCACGACGGTGTGCCGCACGGCGAGCGCACCACCGAGGCCGGGGCCGCGTACCCCGTCTTCGACGAGATCGAACTGTGGGCGCCCTCGCCGGTCCCCACCTGGGTGGTGCTGCTGGACGCCGCCACCGAGGACGACCGCGACGCTCTGGAACGGCTGGCCGCCGACGCCGGTTTCGCCGCCGAGGACTGGTCGTCCTCCGTGCGTCTGCTGTGCCGCTCCTGCTCCGAGGACAGCATGCCCAGCGACGAGGGGGACGGCAGCGCCCACCTCGACCCGCACGACAGCAGTTCGCCCGGCCACCCCGGCCCGCTGGGCCACATGACGGCGGGAGGGCCCGGGGAGCTGTGGGTGCCGGAGCGCGAATGCGGCATCGCCGCTCCGCCCGGCCTGGTGCGCGGCCTGCTCGACGGCTGGGTCGCCGACAGCCCGCAGACCCGTGACTGGCGGGACCTGGAAGAGGTCTGCTGAACGGGGCGCTGCTCCGGCCCGGCCCCCGCGGTCGGCCGGGACCCGTACCCTGTAGGGCGGATCCGTGCGACGGTCGCGCGGGACGGGCTCGCGCGAGGTCCGGAAGACGTTGAGGAAGGCGTACGGCGCAGATGTCGCAGCAGCAGGAGACCCGGCCGGAGGCGGCCGAGGAGTTCGCGGTCGACACCGAGGACTGTGCGGAGCGTGAGCAGGCGCACTGCGCGCGGGGCACCGTCCGCCCGATCACGGTGGTGGGCAACCCGGTCCTGCACCGGGAGTGCAAGGAGGTCACCGAGTTCGGCGACGAGCTGGCGGCGTTGATCGACGACATGTTCGCCAGCCAGCGCGCGGCGGAGGGCGTCGGGCTCGCCGCCAACCAGATCGGCGTGGACGCGAAGGTCTTCGTCTACGACTGCCCGGACGACGACGGTGTCCGGCACGTGGGCGTCGTGGTCAACCCCGTGCTCGAGGAGCTGCCGGCCGCGGAGCGCCGGCTGGACGACTCCAACGAGGGCTGCCTGTCGGTGCCGACCGCCTACGAGTCCCTCGCCCGCCCGGACGTCGCCGTGGTGCGGGGGCAGGACGCCGACGGCAGGCCGATCCGGGTGCGCGGCACCGGCTACTTCGCCCGCTGTCTCCAGCACGAGACCGACCATCTCAACGGCTACCTGTACATCGACCGGCTCTCCAAGCGGGAGCGCAAGCACGTCCTGAAGCAGATGGCCGAGGGCACGCCGCGCTACGAGACCGTCCCCAACGACTGACACCCGCCGTCCCGGTGCCCACCCGCGGAAGCGGGGCGGCACCGGGACGTGATGCGGTCAGAAGTCGTCGTCGAAGGAGACCGACCCCTCGACGGCGACCTGGTAGGCCGAGGCGCGCCGTTCGAAGAAGTTCGTCAGCTCCTGGACGTTCTGCAGTTCCATGAAGGAGAACGGGTTCCGGGAGCCGTAGCGGACCGGGAACCCCAGGCGGACCAGCCGCTGGTCGGCCACGGCTTCCAGGTACTGCCGCATGGATTCGGTGTTCATGCCGGGCAGACCGTCGCCGCACAGGTCGCGTGCGAACTGCAACTCGGCGGCGACGGCCTCGTCCAGCATGTCGGTGACCTGCTTCTCCAGCGCGTCGTCGAAGAGTTCGGGCTCCTCCTCGCGCACGGTGTCCACCACGTCGAACGCGAACGACATGTGCATCGACTCGTCGCGGAACACCCAGTTGGTGCCGGTCGCCAGCCCGTGCAGCAGGCCGCGCGAGCGGAACCAGTAGACGTAGGCGAAGGCGCCGTAGAAGAACAGCCCCTCGATGCAGGCGGCGAAGCAGATGAGGTTCAGCAGGAAGCGCCGACGGTCCTCCCGCGTCTCCAGGCGTTCGATCCGCTCTGCGCCCTCTCCTTCTTCGAGGGCCGCCATCCAGCGGAAGCAGAACTGCGCCTTCTCCCGGATCGACGGGATGTTCTCCACCGCGGCGAAGGCTTCCGCGCGCTCCTGCGGATCGGGCAGGTAGGTGTCCAGCAGGGTCAGGTAGAACTGGACGTGCACGGCCTCCTCGAAGAGCTGGCGCGAGAGATAGAGCCGCGCCTCGGGCGAGTTGATGTGCTTGTAGAGGCTGAGTACGAGGTTGTTCGCCACGATCGAGTCGCCGGTGGCGAAGAAGGCCACCAGACGGCTGATCATGTGCTGTTCGCCGGGCGAGAGCTTGTCCAGGTCGGCGACGTCGGAGTGGAGGTCGACCTCCTCCACGGTCCAGGTGTTCTTGATGGCGTCCCGGTATCGGTCGTAGAACTCCGGGTAGCGCATGGGGCGCAGGGTCAGTTCGAAGCCGGGATCGAGCAGGTTCTTCGCACGTCCGGTTCCGGCGCCGGTGTCGGGTGAGGTGGTCACTGGCAGGCCTCGCAGGTCTCGGGGTTCTCCAGGGAGCAGGCGACGGCGTCTCCGCCGCTCCGGTCCGGCCCGGCGGTGGGGCCGGCGGCCGTGGCTCCCGCGGCACGCGCGATCCGGGTCGCCGGGCGCGACCGCAGGTAGTAGGTCGTTTTCAGCCCGCGCTTCCACGCGTAGGCGTACATCGAGCTGAGCTTCCCGATGGTGGGAGCGGCCATGAACAGGTTCAGCGACTGGCTCTGGTCCAGGTACGGCGTTCGGCCGGCCGCCATGTCGATCAGCGCGCGCTGGGGGATCTCCCACGCCGTCCGGAACAGGTGCCGCACCTCGTCGGGGAGGCCGTCGAGTTCCTGCACACTGCCGTTCGCTTCGCGGAGCGCCTCCCGGGTGCGTTCGTCCCACCGTCCGAGGCGTTTCAGCTCCTCCACCAGGTAGGTGTTCACCTGGAGGAACTCCCCGCTGAGCGTCTCGCGCTTGAAGAGGTTGGAGACCTGGGGTTCGATGCACTCGTAGACGCCCGCGATGGCGGCGATGGTGGCGGTCGGGGCGACGGCGAGCAGCAGGGAGTTGCGCAGCCCGGTCGCGGCGATCCGCTCCCGGAGCGCCGACCAGCGCTCCGGCCAGGCGGGTTCGGCCTCCGGGTAGTGGTCCGGGTGCAGCACCCCGCGCGCGGTTCGGGTGGCCGACCAGGCGGGCAGCGGGCCTTCGCGTTCGGCCAGTTCGGCGCTGGTCCCGTACGCGGCGAGCATGATGCGTTCCGAGATGCGGGTGGACAGCCGTCGTGCCTCCGGGGAGTCGAACGGCAGCCGCAGCCGGAAGAAGACGTCCTGCAGTCCCATCAGTCCGAGTCCGACAGGCCGCCAGCGTGAGTTGGAGGCCGATGCCTGCGACGTCGGGTAGAAGTTCACGTCGACCACCCGGTCCAGGAAGGTCACGGCGGTGCGCACGGTCGCGTCGAGCCGTTCCCAGTCCAGCTGCCCGTCCTCGCCGAGGTGGGCGGCGACGTTGACCGAACCCAGGTTGCACACGGCGGTCTCGTCGTCGTCGGTCACCTCCAGGATCTCGGTGCAGAGGTTGGAGGAGTGCACCGTGCGGCCGGGGTCCGCGGTCTGGTTGGCGGTGCGGTTGGCGGCGTCCTTGAAGGTCATCCAGCCGTTGCCGGTCTGTGCGAGGGTGCGCATCATGCGGCCGTAGAGCTGCCGGGCGGGCACACTCCTGACGGCCTTGCCCTCGGCTTCGGCGCGGCGGTAGGCGGTGTCGAAGTCCTCGCCCCACAGGTCGACCAGTTCGGGAGTGTCGGCGGGGGAGAACAGCGACCAGTCGGCGTCCGCCTCGACGCGGCGCATGAACTCGTCGGGGATCCAGTGGGCGAGGTTGAGGTTGTGGGTGCGGCGCGCCTCCTCGCCGGTGTTGTCCCGCAGTTCCAGGAATTCCTCCAGGTCGGCGTGCCAGGTCTCCAGGTAGACGCAGGCGGCGCCCTTGCGGCGCCCGCCCTGGTTCACCGCGGCCACGGAGGAGTCGAGGGTGCGGAGGAACGGCACGATGCCGTTGCTGTGCCCGTTGGTGCCGCGGATCAGCGAACCGCGGGCGCGGACCCGGGACCAGGAGAGGCCGATGCCGCCTGCGTGCTTGGAGAGTCGGGCGATCTGGTGGTAGCGCTCGTAGAGGGAGTCGAGTTCGTCCTGGGGGGAGTCCAGCAGGTAGCAGGACGACATCTGCGGGTGGCGGGTGCCGGAGTTGAACAGGGTGGGGGAGGAGGGCAGGTAGGCGAGCGAGGCCATCAGCCGGTAGAAGTCGGCGACTTCGGCGAGTGCCTGCTCGTCGGTGCCGGCGGCGAGTCCGCAGGCGACGCGCAGCAGGAAGTGCTGGGGTGTCTCGATCACCCGGCGCGTCGTCGGGTGCCGCAGCAGGTAGCGGGAGTGCACCGTGCGAAGGCCGAAGTATCCGAAGCGGTCGTCCGCTCCCTCGGCTACGGCCGCGGCCACCAGCGCGTCCAGCCGTTCGCGGTGAGCAGCCACGAACGCGGCGGTCCCGTCGGCGATCAGGCCTTCCCGGTGGCCGACGGCGACCGACTCCGAGAAGCGCGACGCGCCCTGGCCGGCCGCCTCGTCCTGGACCGCCAGCGTCAGCAGCCGGGCGGCGAGCCGGCCATGTGCCGGCTCCTCACCGATGAGCCCGGCCGCCGCCTCGATCGCGAGGGACCGCAGGTCGTCGGGCGTGGAGCCGGGGTGCCGTCCCCGCCGGACCGCATCCACGATCCGGGCGGGACCGGTCCCCGGCAGGTCGGTGGTGAGCTCGGCCAGCAGCCGTTCCAGCACGGCGAGTTCGTCGGCTGCGGACACCTGGTCGACCGGGGCGGGCGCGGTGTCGGCCTCGGCCGCGGGTGCGGTGGTCACGATGTGGTGCTCTCCCTCGCTTCGCGGGGCGCGGGGGAGCACGGCGGCGGAGGCGGCACCCGAGTCCGAGCAGGCGTCACCCGCGTCCACCGGCCCATCCCACGGGGCGCGGACGTGTACGGAACCGTCGGCAGGTGCTCGGACTCGCTGCGTGCCGCTGCCTGCACGCAGGCACGGCGGCACGCCGCACACCGTTGCGGGACAGTCCCGGGTTCGCACCGGGTTCCCCTGCAACGACGGCGAGCACGAGCATACATGTTGTGGCGCCCTCGGAGAGCGACCCCACATCTTGTGTGTCGAGGGGGTCGTCAGTGGAGGGTGTCTGCCGGTGCCGGAGGGCCGTACGCGGGCTCCTGGGGGCTGCCGCGGGTCCCTGCTCAGCCGGAGAGGTCGAGAGTGAAGGCCCACAGTTCCACGGTCGGGAGCGGCCACCAGTCGCGCTCCGGTGCGCGTGTGAAGCCGAGCCGCCGGTAGAGCCGGTGGGCCGCGGTCATCTCCGGCAGGCTCGACAGTACGACGCGCCGCAGGCCCCGGGTCCGCGCCCGGTCCAGGCAGGTTCGGACCAGTGCCTCGCCGACGCCGCGGCGCCGTCCCGGCGGTGCCACCGCCAGCATGCGGAACTCCGCCTCGCCGGGCCCGGCGAGTTCGGCGAACTCCCCGCCGTCCCCCACGAAGGCCACGGCGCCCAGCAGCGAGGTCTGCGCGGGATCGACGGCCACCAGCACCTCCGTGGAGGCGGCCCTGCCCCTCACGTCGCGCAGGGAGTCCAGGTACGGGTCCTCGGCGCCGCCGGTCAGCAGACCGTCGTCCAGGTAGGCCCGGGCCGTCAGGTCACCGATCTCCTCGAATTCCCGCTCCCGGGCGGTTCTGATCGTCACGTCCATCGCCCCAGCATGCAGCACGCCACCGACCTCAAGGGGCCGGTGGCGTGCTGTGCGGTGGGTGCGGGCGCGGTCAGTGCGCTCCAGCGGGGGAGGGCAGTTCCTCCTGGACGCCTTCGTCGCCGGAGTCCGCCCGGTAGTCGGACGGCTGGGTCTCGTCGTGGCCGTCCGGGGCCTTCACCGCGCGCAGCACCAGGGTGAGTACGACCGTCACCAGGGCGTTGATCACGAGCGCCGTGAGGCCGATGTACCCGAGTTCACCGATCGCCGGGATCGTGGTGATGCTGCCGCCGAAGTGGGGCTGCGTCGGAGTGGAGACGTTGTAGGCCGCGACGGTGCCGTACGCCATGCCGGCCAGCCAGCCGCCGAGCAGCGCCCAGCGGTGGAACCAGCGGGTGAACAGGCCGCCCACCAGCGACGGGAAGGTCTGTGCGATCCAGATGCCGCCCAGCAACTGGAAGTTGAGGGCCGCGGTCTTGTCCAGGGTCAGGACGAACAGCAGGGCGCCCACCTTGACCAGCAGCGAGGTGACCTTGGAGACCTTCGTCTCCTGCTCCGGAGTGGCGTTCGGCTTGAGGAAGTCGCGGTAGACGTTGCGGGTGAAGAGGTTGGCCGCCGCGATCGACATGATTGCCGCCGGTACGAGCGCGCCGATGCCGATGGCGGCGAAGGCCACACCCGCGAACCACGAGGGGAACATGTTCTCGAACAGCTGTGGCACCACCAGCTGCGGGTTGTCCAGCGAGATGCCGGCCGCGATGCCCATGAAGCCGAGCAGTGCGAGCAGGCCGAGCATCAGCGAGTACAGGGGCAGGATCGTGGTGTTGCGCCGGATCACCTCACGGCTGCGGCTGGACAGCGTCGCCGTGATCGCGTGCGGGTACATGAACAGCGCGAGGGCCGAGCCCAGCGCCAGGGTCGCGTACGCCCAGTGGCCGTCCGCGCCCGTGATCAGCTCGCCGCCCGAGTCGGCGAGCGACTTGCCGGCGCTCGCGAAGATCTCGTCGAAACCGCCCAGCTCGACGGGGATGTAGATGATCGCCACGGCGATCACGATGTAGATCAGCGCGTCCTTGACGAAGGCGATCAGTGCGGGCGCCCGCAGCCCGGAGGAGTAGGTGTAGGCGGCGAGGACACCGAACGCGATGAGCAGCGGAAGGTCCTTGACGAACCAGTGCGTCGAGGCGCCGCCGCCGATGCCCATCACGTCCAGGACCGCCTGGATGCCGACCAGCTGCAGCGCGATGTACGGCATGGTCGCGAGAATGCCGGTCAGCGCCACCGCCAGGGAGAGGCCCCGGGAGCCGAAGCGGCCCTTCACGAAGTCGGAGGTCGTGACGTACCCGTGCCGGTGGGAGACCGACCAGAGACGCGGCAGGAAGAGGAAGATCAGCGGGTAGACCAGGATGGTGTACGGCACCGCGAAGAAGCCCACCGCGCCCGCCGAGTAGATCAGGGCAGGGACGGCGACGAAGGTGTAGGCGGTGTAGAGGTCGCCTCCCAGCAGGAACCAGGTGATCCAGGTGCCGAAACTGCGGCCGCCCAGGCCCCATTCGTCCAGGTTGTTCGCCTCCGCGGCCTTGCGCCAGCGTGCGGCGAGGAAGCCCATCACCGTCACCAGCGCGAAGAAGAACGTGAAGACGGTGAGTGCGACGACGTTGATGCCCTCGTTCACGCCTCGTCACCCCTTTCCGCGGACCGGGCCGCGGCGCGCGCGGCGTTGTCGCGCCGCACCAGCACGTAGGCCGTGCAGGTCAGGGCGGTGGCCAGCGGAACCCAGAGCATCTGGTACCAGTAGAAGAACGGAAGCCCGATGAAGGTGGGTTCGACCCGGTCGTAGGAGCCGACCCAGAGCATCGCGACGAACGGGACGAAGAGGCAGACGGCGGCCCCTGCGCGCGCAGGCGTGAGGGTGGGGACGTTGCGGGCACTCGGGGGTGGTGGCATGGGTGGTGCTCCGTCCATGGCTGAAGTGATCTCCTGTTCGGTGCGCAGGAATCTAGCCACGGCCGCCGTCCCCCGTCACTACCCTCTCGGATAACGGACCGGACAACTCTGCCGCGCCGGGTGCACGTTCCGGCAGGTGGCGGCGCTGGGGTGCGTGTTCAGTGCCGGGGGCGTCGAAGGTTCGCGACGAACTTGTAGCGGTCGCCCCGGTACACCGAGCGCACCCATTCCACCGGTTCGCCGGAGGTGTCGAGCGAGTGCCGGGAGAGCATGAGCATCGGCAGGCCCACGTCGGTGGCGAGCAGTCCCGCCTCGCGCGGGGTCGCCAGCGAGGTCTCGATCGTCTCCTCGGCCGCCGCCAGGTGCACGTCGTACACCTCCGCGAGCGCCGTGTAGAGGGAGGCGTACTTCACCAGACTGCGCCGCAGCGCGGGGAATCTCTTCTGCGACAGGTGGGTGGTTTCGATCGCCATCGGCTCGCCGCTGGCGAGCCGCAGCCGTTCGATCCGCAGCACCCGGCCGCCGGAGGGAATGTCGAGGAGCCCGGCGAGCCGGTCGTCGGCCGTGATGTACCCGATGTCCAGCAGGTGGGAGGTGGGCTCGAGACCCTGCGCCCGCATGTCCTCGGTGTAGGAGGTGAGTTGGAGAGCCTGGGAGACCTTGGGTTTCGCCACGAAGGTGCCCTTGCCCTGGATCCGCTCCAGCCGCCCCTCGACCACCAGCTCCTGCAGCGCCTGGCGCACGGTGGTGCGGGAGGTGTCGAACTCGGTGGCGAGCGCGCGTTCCGGGGGGACGGCGGTGCCTGGCGGAAGCGTCTCGGTCATGTCCAGCAAGTGGCGCTTCAGCCGGTAGTACTTCGGCACCCGCGTGGTGCGCGTCGTTCCCCCGCCGTTCCCGCTCCCGTTCTTCGCGGCGTTCGTCACCGGCTCCTCCGTCTCCGTGGCGGATCACATCGTGGCACGCGATCGCCCCGCGGGACCTCACCTGACCGGATGTCTTTCCGGTAACGGAACCGGTGGCGGGCCCTGCGGGTCGTTGACACCTCCGAGGGGGGAGGGCCAGGCTGCCCGGTACTGGTCTATACCATCACGAGTCCCGAGGGAGGAGGCCGGCGTGACAGGCTCGCGCCCGGGGAACCGGCCATGACGACGCTGCCGCCGCGGGACGCCGCTCTCGCCCGGGACGCCCTGGCCGTCCTCCAGCCCGGCTTCACCGGGACCCGTGCCCCCGCGTGGCTCCTGCGGCGGCTTCGCGAAGGCCTGTGCGCGGTGGGACTGTTCGCACGGAACATCGAGTCGCCCGCCCAGCTCGCCGACCTCACCGGAGAGCTCCGCGCCGTACGCCCCGACGTCCTCGTCGCCGTGGACGAGGAGGGCGGCGACGTCACCCGGCTCGAAGCACGGACCGGCTCCTCCTTTCCCGGGAACCACGCGCTCGGCGCGGTCGACGACGTCGCACTCACCCGGGAGGTCGCCCACGCGCTCGGACAGCGCCTGGCGTCCTGCGGCGTCGACCTGGACTGGGCCCCGTCCGCCGACGTCAACTCCGACCCGCGCAACCCGGTCATCGGCGTGCGCTCCTTCGGCGACGACCCGCACCTGGTCGCCCGGCACACCGCGGCCTACGTCCGCGGACTGCAGGACGCGGGCGTCGCCGCCTGCGTCAAGCATTTCCCCGGGCACGGCGACACCTCCGTCGACTCGCACCACGCCCTGCCCCGGGTCGACGTCGACGCCGCCACGCTGCGCGCCAGAGAACTGGTGCCGTTCCGGGCGGCCGTGGAAGCCGGCGTCAGCTGTGTGATGAGCGCCCACATCCGGCTCACCGCCCTCGACCCCGAACGTCCCGCCACCCTCAGCCCCGCCGTACTCACCGGTCTGCTCCGCGCCCCCGCGGACCGGGGCGGCCTCGGATTCCGGGGACTCGTCGTCACCGACGGCATGGAGATGGCAGCCGTGGCCGACACCTGGGGGATCGAGCGGGGCAGTGTGCTCGCCCTCGCCGCCGGTGCCGACGCCGTCTGCGTCGGCGGCGGACTCGCCGACGGGACGACGGTGGTCCGGCTCCGCGACGCGCTGGTGCGTGCCGTCCACGACGGCGAACTCCCCCGGGAGCGGCTGGCGGACGCGGCCGGACGGGTGCGTGCCCTCGCGGAACGGACGGCGCGCGGCCGCAGGCGGGCGGCACCCGGGGACGGTACCGCCGGCACCGCCCCGGCCGCAGAAGCCGCGGAGGAGGTCGGCCTGCGGGCGGCCCGGCGTGCCCTGCAGGTCACCGGCGACACCGACGGTCTTCCGTTCGCCTCGCCCCCGTTCGTCGCCGCGTTCACCCCCGTGGCCACTCCCGCCGTCGGCAGCGAAACGCCCTGGGGGCTCGTCGCGGAGCTCCGGAGGCTGCTGCCGGGCACCACGACCGCGGCGTACGACAGGGGCCTGCTGGAGTCGGAGGGGTCCCGCGCCGTCGTGGAGGAGATCCTCCGTGCGGCGTCGGGACGCAGGATCGTCGCCGTGGTGCGGGACCTCCACCGGCACCCCTGGATGGCCGGGGCGCAGGCGGCGCTGCGGGCCGCGCGGCCCGACACGGTCGTCGTCGAGATGGGTGTCCCCGCCGCGCTGCCGGACGGCGCGTTGCACCTCGCCACCCATGGAGCGGCCCGGGTCTGCGCACGTGCCGCCGCCGAGGTGCTCGCCGGGGCCGCAGCCGCCCGCTGACACCGCCCACCCGGACCGAGAACGAGAGGCCCTGCCATGCCTGCCCCGACACCTTCCCCGGAACGGCCCGCAGCCCCGGGGTCCGTCATGGCCGCGGAGATGGCCGAACAGCCCGCGGTGCTGCGCCGGCTGCTGGACCGCGAGCGGAGCGACGCCCCGGGCATCCGCGGGACGGCCGAGCTCATCGCCGCCCGCGCGCCGAGATTCGTGCTGCTCACCGCGCGCGGCACCTCCGACAACGCCGCGCTGTACGCCAAGTACCTGTTCGAGGTGCTGCTGGGCAAGCCGTGCGGCCTGACCTCGATGTCGACCGTCACGGCCTACCGGGCCACGGCCGACCTGCGAGACTGCCTGGTGATCACGGTCAGCCAGTCGGGCGGTTCGCCCGACCTGGTCGCCTCCACGCGTGCCGCCCGTGAGGCGGGTGCGATCACTCTGGCGGTGACGAACAACGCCGATTCGCCGCTGGCCCGGGTCAGCGAGTTCCACCTCGACGTGCTCGCCGGTCCCGAGGAGGCGCTGCCGGCCACGAAGACCTACACCGCCGAACTCCTCACCCTCTACCTGCTGGTGGAGGGTATGCGCGGTGGTGACGGCACCGGTGCGGCCGCGGAGGTTCCCGCGCTCGCGGCGTCGGTGCTGGACCGCCGCGAGGAGGTGAGAGCCCTGGCCGGGCGCTACCGGTTCGCCGACCGCATGGTGATCACGTCGCGCGGCTACGGCTACCCGACGGCCAAGGAGGCGGCGCTGAAGCTGATGGAGACCAGCTACATCCCGGCCCTGTCCTACTCCGGCGCCGATCTGCTGCACGGCCCGCTGGCCATGGTCGACAACGTCTCCCCGGTCATCGCCGTGGTCACCGACGGGCGCGGTGGCGAGGCGCTCCAGCCGGTGCTCGACCGGCTCCGCGACCGCGGTGCCGACCTGGTGGTGATCGGCCCGGAGCAGCAGGTCGCAGCCGCCTCGGCGGGGTTCGTCCTGCCCACCGGGTCGCTGGCGGAGGAGCTGCAGCCGATTCTGGAGATCCTTCCGCTCCAGATGCTGGCCCACGAGGTCACGCTCGCCCGGGGGCACGACCCGGACGCGCCCCGCGCGCTCGCGAAGGTCACCCGGACCCGCTGACGGCCCCGGCCGCGTGCCGCCGTCGGCCGTGGACAGAGCCGGTGGTCCGGTCCACAATGGAGGATCGGTTCGCCGTACGCCGGGAGTTGGACCCGCGCGAAGGCGACCGGAGACCAGGGCTTCCGTCCTCCCCGCACAGGAGGTCGGAACGGGACTCGTGGCGCTCTCTGCCCTGACTGCGCACGGGTCTTCGGGCTCCGGGCTGCGGTGCCGGACGGGTCGAGGGTCCCGTACCGGTGCCGCGGCCCGAAGTGCCCCTCCCTGCTCCGGCACGCCCGCTCCCGGCCCGCCGGAGCGCGACGCGGCGGCCGGTAGGCTCGGCATCGTGCCCTCCATGAACGACCTCGTCCGCCAGCACACCGCTCTCGGGCCCGCCGACCTCGAGTGGCTGCACCTGCTGGTCTCCGAGTGGCAGCTGCTCTCCGACCTGTCCTTCGCGGACCTGGTGCTGTGGGTTCCCACCCGGGACGGCAGCCGGTACGTGTCCGTCGCGCAGATGCGGCCCAACACCGGTCCCACCTCGCACCAGGACGACATGGTCGGTCATCTCGTGCCGCGCGGCAGGCGCCCGCTGCTGGATGCCGCCCTCGACGAGGGCCGCATCGTCCGCGAGGGCGACCCCGAGTGGCGGGAGGAGGTGCCCGTGCGGGTCGAGTCGATCCCCGTCCGGCGCGAGGGCCGGGTGCTCGGCGTCATCGCGCGGAACACCAACCTGCTCACCGTCCGCACGCCCAGCCGTCTGGAACTCACCTACCTGCAGAGCGCCTCCGACCTCGCCCAGATGATCGCGGCGGGGTCCTTCCCGTACCCGGGGCAGAAGGGAGAGTCGGACCTCTCCCCCCGGGTCGGGGACGGCCTGATCCGTCTCGATGCGGAGGGCACGGTGCAGTACGCCAGCCCCAACGCGCTCTCGGCGTACCACCGGCTCGGCCTGGCGGCGGATCTGGTCGGCCTGCACCTGGGCCGTGCCACGGCGGACCTCGCCCCGACCCGGGCCCCGGTGGACGAGGCCATGGTCAAGCTCGCCAGTGGATGGGCGCCCCGCGCCGCCGAGATCGAGGGCAACGACTGCGTCGTGCAGTTGCGGGCCATCCCTCTGAAGCCCAAGGGGTCGCGCATCGGTTCACTGGTGCTGCTGCGCGACGTCACCGAGGTGCGGCACCGCGAGCGGGAGCTGCTGACGAAGGACGCGACGATCCGGGAGATCCATCACCGGGTCAAGAACAACCTGCAGACCGTGGCCGCCCTGCTGCGGCTGCAGGCGCGGCGGATGGATTCGGACCGGGGCCGGGACGCGCTCAACGAGGCCGTGCGCCGGGTGGGTTCCATCGCGATCGTGCACGAGACGCTCTCCCAGAACCTGGACGAGCGGGTGGAGTTCGACGTCATCGCGGACCGTGTGCTGGCGATGGTCGCGGAGTTGTCGCCGGGCCGTGTCACGGGGCGCACCACCGGCCGGTTCGGGATTCTGGACGCGGAGGTGGCCACTCCGCTGTCCATGGTGCTGACCGAGGTGCTCCAGAACGCGCTCGAGCATGCCTTCGGGGCGGGTGAGCACGGCAGCGTCGAGGTGGGCGCCGTCCGCACTCCGGCCGCCGGGCAGGAGGAGGGACGTCTTCGCGTCACGGTCACGGACGACGGGCGCGGTCTGCCGGAGGACTTCGAACCCCACCGTGCCGGAAATCTGGGGTTGCAGATCGTGCGGACCCTCGTCGAGGGAGAACTGGGCGGGACGTTCGACATGGTGCCGGCACCGGAGCGGGGAACCCGGGTCGTGCTGGATCTGCCGGTGGCTGCGGAGAAGCAGTGAGCGCACGGCATTGAGCCCCGGTGGCGACCTGTCGGTCGCCACCGGGGCTCGGCGCCTTGAGCGTGTGCGGTGCTTTCCGGAAGCACTGCGCGCTGCGGCTCGGGATTGCAGCCGGTGCGGTGGGGCGTCAGGCGGATGCGGCGTTGTTCCGCGCCCGGTTGCGGGCGGCGCGGCGCTTCATCGCGCGGCGCTCGTCCTCGCTGAGGCCACCCCAGACACCGGAGTCCTGACCGGACTCCAGGGCCCACTGCAGGCACTGCTCCGAGACGGGGCAGCGGCGGCAGACGGCCTTGGCTTCCTCGATCTGCAGCAGCGCAGGACCGGTGTTGCCGATGGGGAAGAACAGCTCGGGGTCTTCCTCGCGGCAAACGGCGTGATGACGCCAGTCCATGGCTGCTACCTCTCCTCGTGTTGCGGGCTCAACGTGCTTGTGAATGTGAACGCTTTCACGAATCCCTTCGCGGAGGAAGGGCTACCACGTCAATGTGATGCGGGTCCCATCGGACCGGATAAGGGGATTCGAGGCTCTCAAGGGGGCCCGATGAGGGGCTGTCCCGATCGCCATGAAGAGACTCGCAAACCTCGGCGACGGATACAACCCCTTCCGGAAAGTTTTTTTTGAATCCTTGGTGTCGCTTGGCTCACAGCCGTACTTCGAGGGGGTGGAAGCCTGCTTAAACGTTCGACTGGAAGGACTTTGGCTGTTTCGACTTACGCAATCACACGCAGTGCTCGCTGTACACCTGCGAACCTGACGCTTCTGCGCAGTCCCAGGTGGTCACCGTCGATCTGGAAAGGCAGTGGAACCTGCGAATGCAAGGTGAAGTCCGTGAGATCGTGCAACGACAGTGCGTGCTTGCCATGAGGGCCGCGGCTCGGCGAAGAGGTGAGCAGTTGTGTGGCGTACCGCCCCACCGCAGCGGGCGTCAGCCGGGAGAGTCCCAGCAGGTCGAGGCCGGTGTCGAAGGAGGCGCGGGGGGCCGCGTACACCGGCCTGTTGCCCAGGTAGGTCCACGGTGCGGTGTTGCAGACGATGGACAGCACCAGGTGCTCCACATTTTCTTCACCCGGGCGTTCCAGGGTCACGGTGCCCTGCCGGCGGTGCGGCTCGTGAAGAAATTGGCGGAGCACCTGTCGTATGTACAGGGGATGCGTCGAACGCTTGCCCTGTTCCCGGTGGTGCTCGACGCGTCCGACGACACCCGCGTCGAAACCGAAGCCCGCGCAGAACGTGAACCATCGGGGCGGCGCCCCCGAGTCGTCGGTCCCCGGCGCCCCCTCGGCCCGGCCGAGCCCGATGGTGCGTTCGCGCGAGGTCTCCAGCGCGTCCAGGAGGACGCCGGTGGCCTCGACCGCATCGTTGGGCAGTCCCAGGGCACGCGCGAAGACATTGGTGGAACCGCCGGGGACGACTGCCAGCCGCGGCAGTCTCCCGGGCGCCGGGCCGTCGTGCAGCAGGCCGTTGACGACCTCGTTCACCGTGCCGTCGCCGCCCAGGGCGATGACCAGTTCGGTCGCGCCGTCTCTCGCGGCCGCCCGCCCCAGGTCGCGCGCGTGACCCCGGTACTCGGTCGTCGCCACCTCCAGCTCCAGATCGCTGGCCAGGGCGTGGACGAGCACGTCACGGGTCCGCGCGCTGGTGAGGGTGGCTGCCGGGTTGACCACGAGGAGTGCGCGCATGCGGGCAGCGTACCCGCGCTCCGCGGCGGGCCTCCCGGGCGGGAGCCTCTCCCGCGGAGCCCGGGCTACCCTGCAGGGGTGAGTGACCTGAGTGACGAGACCCCCGACGCCTCCCGCCCGGTCCGCCTCGCTGTCGCGGCGGTGCTGACCGCTGCCGAGGGGGCGGTGATCGCCGGCTTCGGCCTGGTGTCCCTGGTGATGGTCTTCACGGGAAAGCCCGACGGCCTCGTGCAGGCACTGACCATGGCTCTCACTGTCCTGGCACTCGCCGCGCTGCCGCTCGCGGCGGCGCACGGCATCCGGCAGCGCCGCCGGTGGAGCCGCGGCCCGGCCCTCATCACGCAGCTGCTGGCCCTGCCCGTCGGCTGGCAGATGGCCCAGAACGGCGGGCCGTGGGTCGCGGGCGGAGTGGTGATCGGCCTGGCGGCGCTGGTCGTGCTCGGCGCGCTCGTCACCCCCACCGCGGCCGCCGCGCTGGGGATCGGCCCGCGCGACGCGTGACCCGCCGCGCCCGGCTCACTCCTCCACGAGCAGGCGGTCCCGCAGCTGGGCGAGGGTCCGTGCCAGCAGCCGGGAGACGTGCATCTGCGAGATGCCGACCTCCTGCGCGATCTGCGACTGGGTCATGTTGCCGAAGAAGCGCAGCAACAGGATCTTCTTCTCCCGCGGGGGCAGTTCCTCCAGCAGCGGCTTGAGGGACTCCCGGTACTCCACACCCTCCAGGGCGTCGTCCTCGGCCCCGAGGGTGTCGGCTACCGCCGGGGACTCGTCGTCGGTGTCGGGAACGTCCAGCGACAGCGTGCTGTAGGCGTTCGCCGACTCCAGGCCCTCGAGGACCTCCTCCTCCGAGATTGACAACCGCTGGGCCAGTTCGTGGACGGTCGGAGCCCGGCCGTGCCGCTGCGAGAGCTCGGCGGTCGCCGACGTCAGGGACAGCCGCAGCTCCTGCAGGCGGCGCGGCACCCGTACCGCCCAGCCCTTGTCGCGGAAGTGCCGCTTGATCTCGCCGACCACGGTCGGGGTGGCGTAGGTGGAGAACTCCACCCCACGGTCGGGATCGAAGCGGTCGACCGATTTGATCAGGCCGATCGTCGCGACCTGCGTGAGGTCGTCCAGCGGCTCGCCGCGGTTGCGGAAGCGCCGCGCCAGGTGCTCCACGAGCGGCAGATGCATCTGCACCAGCCGGTTGCGCAGCTCCGCGTGGCCGGGCGAACCGTCCGGCAGCCCCCGCAGCTCTCGGAAGAGGTCGCGCGCGGCGTTGCGGTCCGCGGCACCGTGTCCGCGCCCGCCGGCCGGGGGGCCGGCGGTCCCGCCCTGCCGCACCTGCGCTTCCTGCCCGTCGTCTTCCATCGAGTCCGCCTGCTCCGCCTGATCCGACTGCCCGGGGCCGACCCGGTCGTCCCCTTCCGGGTGCGGGCGGGCGTGCTGCTCGGGAATGCCCGGACCGGCCGCCTGCCGGCGGCCCGCCCATGCCTCTCGTGCCTCGTGCTCCGTCACGACGGATCCGGCCCCGTACCGCGCTGCTTGCGCAGGCTGATGCTCACGGTGCGCTCCTCCGACACGGTCGAGTCGACCTCGCCCGCGAGGGCGGCCAGCACGGTCCAGGCGAACGTGTCCCGCTCGGGCGCCCGGCCGTCGGTGGTGGGTGCGGAGACCGTGACCCGCAGCGATTCGCCGATCAACTCGAACACACAGCTGAGCACCGAGCCCGGCACGGCCTGCTGCAGCAGGATCGCGCACGCCTCGTCGACCGCGATCCGCAGATCCTCGATCTCGTCCAGGGTGAAGTCCAAGCGGGCCGCGAGGCCGGCCGTGGCGGTACGCAGCACGGACAGGTAGGCGCCCGCAGCGGGCAGCCGTACCTCCACGAAGTCCTTGTCTCCGGGCTCGCCTGCGATCTGGGACACCCTCACCTCCAAGGTGGCACAAGCCGGTTGGGCTCGTTTTCCGTGACCAGGGCGGCGGTGCGGCCACTCGGCGCAATGCCGGTGCCGAGCGCGACGGACCGTCGTACTGGAGCCTTCGACTGCGACGCTATCGCGATCCACCTCGGGATGTCGCCCGGACGATACCCTCGGTGCCACTCGGACGCCACAGCGGAGCATCACTCATGGTAAACACGCGGGCACGGCGCGTCGCCAGGGGGTCGAGGGTCCAAATGCCGGATCGTGACACTGTGTTGGTGTCCTCTGTGACGGATGGTGCGTACGGTGCGGCCGGGAAGCTGGCCACGACACTGGGTGAACGTTCCGGGCCCGCCCAAACTTCCCCGGTACCGCAGGGAAACACGTACGGTTCCGTCGGCCGTCACCCGTCGTGAGCGGGTGCCGCCTCCGCGCCGACCCCCGTGATCACCGCCGTCACCGTGCTGCCCCGCGGGAAGGCGCCCTCCGCCGCGAGCGCGGTCAGCCCGAACAGCAGCTTCGCCACGTACACCGGTTCCGTCCGCGGCAGGGCGTGCCGCCGGGAGAAGTCCTCGGCGAAAGCGGTCAGCTCCGGCGTGGTACGGGCGTAGCCGCCGCAGTGGAACCGGTCGGTCAGCCGCCAGTCGCCGCGACGCCCGCCGAACGCGGTGCGCTGCAGCCACTCGACCTCGCCGGCGAGGAAACCGCCGCGCAGCACCGGCACCCCCAGGGCGTACGCACCCTCGCCGAGCCCCGCAGCCAGTCCGGCCAGCGTCCCGCCGGTACCGCAGGCCACGGCAGCCACATCCGTCCGCCCGCGCAGTTCGCGCCCCAGGCCCGTGCAGCCGCGGACGGCAGCCGCGTTGCTGCCCCCCTCCGGGACGGGCAGGAAATCCCCGAACCTCCGCCGCAGCCCCGCCGTCCACCCCGGATCGCTGCGGCGCCGGTAGGCGGAGCGCGACACGAAGTGCAGCCGCATGCCGTCCGCGACGCACCGGGCCAGCGTCGGGTTCAGCGGCCGGTCGGCGAGCTCCTCGCCCCGGACCACCCCCACGGTCTCCAGCCCCAGCAGGCGCCCGGCCGCCGCGGTCGCCCGCAGGTGGTGCGAGTAGGCACCGCCGAACGTGAGCAGCGTGCGCGGGCCGCCCTCGACCGCGTGCCGGAGGTTCGGCAGCAGCTTCCGCCACTTGTTCCCCGGGATCTCCGGATGGATCAGGTCGTCCCGCTTGAGCAGCAGCCGCACGTCCCGCCGCGCGAAGCGTTCGTCCGCCACCTCCGTCAGCGGCGACGGCAGCCGCGCCGCAGACCACAGGGCCCGCAGAGCGGCAGCGGGCGGGTCCGAATCCGGGGCGTGCGACGTCACCCCGCCATTCTCCACCGCCGCGGTGCCGTCAGGGACAGCGGCCGCGGGCGGCCGCCGCGGTCAGTCCAGCGCCCCCTTGCCGTGCCGGGCGACGTGGTCCTCCACCGCGCCGAGCGCGCGCTGCACGTCCTCCGGGGACCCCGTACCGTGCTGCTCCGCGTAGTAGGCGGCGCCGAGGCGTCGCACCAGGTCGTGGCCCGCGCGCTGCGCCTGGACCTCCTCCACCTTCTCCCTGCCCTGCGCGATGCCGCGCTGCGCCTGCTCCTTGGCCCGGTCGAGGAACCCTGCCATCGTGTGCCTCCCGTTGTGCTGATCGGCTTCGCGGGCGCGACGCCCGCAACCGGTGAACGCATACCCGATCAGTCCGGTTCCTCCCGCGCTGCGCCCGAAACGTCCGCGGCCAGATTCACCAGGGCCGCGATCGCGGGATGCGCGGGCGCGTCACGCCACACCAGCCGGACGGGCACCGGGGCGGCATCGGCCAGCGGGCGGTACGCCACGCCGGGGTGCGGATGCATCTCGGCCGTCGCGCTGGTCGAGGCACCGACCGCCCGGCCCGCGGCGATCGCGCCGAGCCAGTCGTCGGTGTTGGCCACCTCCACCACCTGTGCCGGATCCGGTCGCCGTTCCTCGGGCCACAGCGCGAGCGTGGTCAGCCCGGAGACGGTGTTCAGCGCCACCGGGTACTCCGCCAGATCCGCCAGCGTCAGCGGCTCCTCCCGCGCGGCGAGCTCCCCGTCCGCCCGCACCGCCGCCACGCGCGCCTCGTCCGGCAGTCGGCGGGAGCGCAGCCGGCCGGCGGCCTCCGGAGGCAGCGGGCCGCGCAGCAGCGCCACGTCGACCCTGCCGCTCAGCAGACCCGCGCTGCGGTCGTCGATGCGCAGCAGCTCCAGCGGAGTGTCGGGGTGCTCCTCCTGCCAGCGCCGGAGCAGCGGCGTCGTCCAGCGCCCCAGCGCCGACCAGGCGTGTCCCAGCCGCAGCGGCCAGTCGGCCACCCGCGCGGGATCGAGGGCGTCGTCCACGGCGGCCAGCGCCACGGCGGCCTTGTCGCGGAAGGTGCGCCCCTCGGCCGTGAGACCCAGGTGGTGCGTCGTGCGGTCCACCAGGCGCACCCCCAGATGGGCCTCCAGCTGCGCGAGGGTGCGAGAGAGCGCCGGCTGCCCCACATGGAGCGCCGCGGCGGCGTGCGTGATGCTCCCGGCGTCGGCGATGGCGAGGAACGCGCGCAGATGACGCAACTCGACGGTCATGTCTGCCGAGCATAGCCATCGGCGGAACGGCATTTCACGGGCCGCCGCAGGCGCTTCTAGCGTGGACGTCATGCGCCAGAACACTCGCACGGCCGCACAGCCCCCCGGCGCCGCCGGAACCCCTGCCGCGCCGGGCGGCACCCCGCCGCCCGGCCCGGTCCGCGGCGGCCGGATCGGCGCGGTCGGCCTGGTGTGCGCCGGCGCCCTGTCGCTGCAGTTCGGTTCCGCCGTGGCCGCGCTCATCTTCCCCAGGGTGGGCGCCCTCGGCGTGGTGGCGCTGCGACTGGTGTTCTCCGCGGCGCTCCTGCTCGCCGTCTGCCGCCCCCGGCTGCGCGGGCACTCGCGCACCGACTGGGCGACGGTCGTGGGCCTCGGCGTGGCGCTCGGCACCATGAACACGCTCTTCTACCAGGCCATCGAGCGCATCCCGCTCGGCGCCACCGTCACCCTCGAACTCCTCGGCCCCCTGACGCTCTCGGTCGTCGCCTCGCGTCGCGCGCTCAGCGTGCTGTGGGCGGGACTCGCGCTCGGAGGCGTGTACCTGCTGGGCAACAGCGGCTTCGACGAGCTGAACGCCCCCGGCGTGGCCTTCGCCCTGGCAGCGGGCGGGACATGGGCGGCCTACATCGTCTACAACGCCCGCACGGGAGCCCGGTTCCCGAAGGCGGACGGACTCGCCATCGCCATGGCGGTCGCCGCCTGCGTCAGCGCCCCGCTGGGCATCGCCAGCGGGGGCAGTGCCCTGCTCGACCCCGTCACCCTCGCGCTGGGGGCCGGCGTGGCCGTGCTGTCCTCCGGGGTGCCCTACACCCTGGAGATGTTCGCGCTGCGGACGCTCCCCCAGTCGACGTTCGCGGTCCTGATGAGCCTGATGCCCGTGGCCGCCTCCGCCGCCGGATTCCTGGTCCTCGGGCAGCGCATGGGGCCGGTGCAGCTCGTCGCGGTAGCCCTGGTGATCGCCGCCAGCGTCGGCGCGGTCCGCACCTCCTCGCACACCGCGGGATGACACACCTCCCGCGGCAGCCCTCCGTCGCCGGGCCCCGCGCCGCGCCGACCCGGCGCCGCCGTACCCTGACGGTGTGAACGAACGCCCCACGGTCCGCTGGACCGAGAACGGCGAACCGCGGTCCGCCTGGTGGCGTTCCGAGAACGGTGCCCGCGTGCCGCAGCGCGTGGTGATCGCCGACGACCGTACGAAGGCCGACGTCGCCCACAAGCTTGCCTGCGAGGGGACAGCCCTGCTGTGGCGCGGCGACTACCACCAGGCCCGGACGCTCCTCGCGGCGCTCGCCCGCCGCGTCGACCGGCCGCCCCGCAGGTCCCGCCGCCGTACGGAGGCTCCCGCCGACACCGCGCCCGCCGCGTCCTTCCACCGGCACCGCGCTCGGCAGGCCCAACGCGCCCGCATCCTCGGCATGCTGCTGGTCCCCCTCGACGCCACCGACGGCCGGTACACCGTCCCGCTGCGCCGCGCCCCCGACGTGGCCGGCGCCTGCGAGGACGCCTACGGCGCGCCCGACCCGGACGGCACCTCCTCCCTCGTCGCGCTGCGGGAACTGCTCGGCCTCGTCGGAGCGTACGAGTGGCGCCGCAAGGGCGTGCGGGTTCCTGCGCTGGACGGGGACCGCGTGCACCCGCGCCACGGAGTCTTCTCCCCGGCCCGCGGCGAGTACGTCGACCTGGTCGCCGACGCCCCGTTGCCGCCGGGAGCGGAGGAACTGGCCTACGACATCGGAACCGGCACCGGGGTGCTGGCCGCCGTGCTCGCCCGGCGCGGCGTCCGGCGCGTCGTCGCCACCGACACCGACCCCCGCGCGCTCGACTGCGCCCGGCAGAACCTGGCCCGACTCGCCCCGCCCGGCGCCGTCGACGTGGTGCGGGCCGACCTCTTCCCGGACCCCGGACCGGAAGCCTCCGCCCCGGCGCGGGCGCCGCTGGTGGTGTGCAACCCGCCCTGGCTGCCCGCCAGACCGACCTCGCCGGTCGAGCGCGCCGTCTACGATCCGGGCAGCGCGATGCTCCGGGCGTTCCTCCGCGCACTGCCCGCGCACCTCGCGCCGGACGGCGAGGGCTGGCTGGTCCTCTCCGACCTCGCCGAACGTCTCGGCCTGCGCAGCCGCGAGGAGCTGCTCGACTGGATCGGCGCTGCCGGTCTGCGGGTGCGCGCCCGCCACGACACCCGGCCCGTGCACCCGCGGGCGGCCGACCCCGACGATCCGCTGCACGCGGCCCGTTCGGCCGAGGTGACGTCGCTGTGGCGGCTGGCGCCCGCCGAGCGGCCCGGTGCGGCCGGGTGACGGGTCCGGGCACGGACGAGCGCGAGCCCGCCCCGCAGGAGCGGGACGGGCTCGGCTCGGACGGATCCCGGGACGGACGCAGAACGTCCGTCAGCGGGTCACGGTGGTGAGCTCCGACTTCATCGGGGACAGGCCGTTCGCCCACAGGCTGTCGACCGTGGAGCTCTCGGTCGAGTTCGGGTAGGCGTTGGTGCAGGAGGTGCCGGGGCCACCACCGGACATCAGCTCGCTGCACGGGCCGCTGTAGTGGTCCGGCAGGCCCAGGACGTGACCCGTCTCGTGGGACACGACGCGGGGGGAGTAGTACTGCTGGTTCTGGGCGTAGTCCAGGAATATGTAGCCGCTGCCGTGACCGTCGGTCGAGGCGTAGCTGCCGCGGGAGTCGTTGCCCTCGTAGTAGGCGAAGTCGCCGGAGCCGGAGGTCTCGGCGAGCGTCACGTTGCTGACGGAGGAGTTCCAGATCGAGGTGCTCTGCGCGATCTCGCTCTGGAACGACGGGGCGTTCGAGTCGTTGTAGTAGACCGTGACGGCCTGGAAGCCGGGCTCCTCGGCCTGGCGCTCCTTGACCTTCGCCCAGACGGCGTCGAAGAAGGCCTGGTTCTGGGCCTGCTCGGCCTTGCTGGCACCCTCGTAGGCCGCGACGACAGTGCCGTCCGCCTGGGAGGCCGAGGCCGGGGCGGCGGCCAGACCGGCCACTGCGAGTCCGAGGCCGGCGGTTGCGGAGAGGATGGTCCTGAAGTGTCTCATGGGGGGTTCCCTCCAGATCGTCCGTGGACCCGTCCGGCGTACGCGTGGGGCGTGTGGGGGGACGCCATTCGGATCCCGCAGAAGAACGTGCGGTCTCCGAGAGTGTGCGCTGCCTCACCCTGCGCCGGGGAAGATGGCATCCCCTGATAGGACCGGCGTATCGCCCCTGAACTGGAGACGTGACATTGTCATGTCTCTGGCGTAGCGGGAGAGCGGCTGGTTATGCTCCCGACGTGGAGCTCGAGGTGAGACATCTTCGTGCGGTGTGCGCTATCGCTGACCACGGGAGCGTGCACAAGGCCGCGCGGCAACTGGGGGTCACGCAGCCGTCTCTGACGACACAGCTCGCCCGTATCGAGCGAGCCCTCGGCGGGCGGCTCTTCACGCGTGAGCGCACCGGAAGCCGCCCCACACCGCTCGGACTCTCCGTACTCAGCCGCGCCCGGCCCATCGTCGCCGAGATGAGCGCCCTCATCACCGACGCACGCGATGCCCTCGGGCTCGGCGGCGGCACCCGGCTCCGCATCGGCAGCACGCACAACAGAGCCGTACCGGGCTGGTTGCGGCGGCTGCGGCTCCGGCTGCCCGACACCGACACCACCATCCGCACCGACCTTTCCCCGGCCACCCTGCTCCAGATGGTCGCCGACCGCCAGCTCGACGTGGCGTTCGTGCACGAGGTCACCGGCTGCCCGCTGGAGATGCCCGAAGGGCTGGAGCAGCGCGATCTGATGGACAGGGAACCGCAGTTCGTGGCACTCCCCGCGGGGCATCCGGCGGCGGGGCAGGAAGAGGTCGCCCTCCGGGATCTCGCCGAGGACCGCTGGATGGTCGACCCGAACGTGGACGGCGAATGGGCCGGACTGCGCCGCATCTTCACCGAGGCGGGGCTCGAACTGCGCGTGGCGCACGGCGACTACCTCACCGGTGCGGACCTGGTCGCCGCGGGCGAGGTCGTCGCGCCTGTCCAGCCCACCTCGCGCGCCCGCCCGGGCATGGTCGTCCGGCCCCTGGCCGGAGATCCGCTGACAGTGCGTCTGCTCATGGCCACCCGTGCCGCCGGCTCCGGGCGGTCGGGCGGCACGGACTTCGACGCGGCCTTCGCCGACCTCGAGGAGGCGTACCGCGAGGTCGCCTGGGGCGCACCCGCCTACCGGCAGTGGCTCCTCCACCACCACAGCCCACTGTTGCAGGTCCCCGCGGCCTGAGAAGCGGCACGCCCTGAGCTTCGGTGGCGGGGAAGCAAGGACGGCAGTCGGGGAAGGTGACTGTGTCCTTTCCGGACTCGCGCGGCGAAGAACCGCTCAGTAGGGTGACGCGTGCCATTCGCACGATGGCAGAGCGTCACTGTGACGAGCCGTCACAGGGAGAGTTGAGGGGGGCCGGGATGAGCACGAGTGACGTCGAGACAGTCGCGGGAGCCGGAGGTGCGGGAGGCAGCTCCGCATGGCGGCGGTCGGGTGTCGGCACAAGTCCACACGCTGAGAAGTAGATCGAAAGATCAGTGGTTCCGGTGCGGAAGATGATTGCCTCTGTGTCTCTTGCGCTCGTCGCCTGTCTGATGTCCGGGTGCACGACTTCCTCGTCGAACCAGGATCACCATGGCGAGCCGAAGGCGTACAAGCTTCCGGAAAACCTTTGCGGTGTACAGGTTGAACGCGAAGTGTACCGAAACTTGCTGCCCGAGCCAACCAGTCCGCCGTTCGTAGAGGCGTACTCGAACGGTGACTTTTCTACTTTGACCTACAGCTCGGAAGCGGGTTGCAACGTGGCTGTCAACCGGGTGAATGACATCAACGTCACTGTTCGTATGTCAAAGAATGGTTCGTCGAGCAGGCAAGAATTGAAGGAGCTTGCGCATGGCTCCCCAAAAGCTCGATGGGTGGAAGACGGAGATGTGAAGGGGTTTGCAGCCCCTGATCGGTCACTCGTTTACGTACCCTGTTCTCTGGCGTGAGATTCTGGCATCGGATTTTCTGTCTGGGTGACGAGTGGTGCAGATACATATGCTCGAGACTCCCTTGGGCGTGCTTCGGGAAATTTGGCGGCAAGCGTGGCCAAAGATATTGCTCATCGCATACTTAGATGCGGCAACGACCCCGTCATTGCGACACCTCTTCGCCTCCAGGGGCTTCTTTGGAAGAGTTGACAGCAAGGCATTGTGGGTCGTCTTGATGAACGCACGAGGGGCGGTAGGCAGGTGCGAGTGCGTGCAGGAGAGAAGAAGGCGCGGAGCATGGTGATGCTGTTCGCGTCTCGGCAAGAACCGGGAGAGGTCGGATCGTGAAGTCCTGGAACAGTGCAGCGAGGTGCGCTACTCCAAGTTTGATGACCATCCTGGCCGTGCTGGCCTCAGGGTGTGCTGCCGAGGGTAAGAGTGAGCGAGAAGTTCACGCGCTACCCAAGACTCTCTGTGAGACTCGCGTTGAGAGGCAAGTGTTCAAGGATCTTCTGCCGAAGCCGAAGGACTCGCCGATCGTATACACGGGAGCCTACGGAAAGCTGTCCGAGCTGGATTCGATCTGGGAGGGCGGGTGTCGCATAACCGTCAACCGGGTGCACGGTCTGGATATCAAGTCCTACGTGACCGTCGAGGACCTACCGAACCGCAAGGGGTTTGCCAACCTGGCGTTCCAGGCTCCTCGGGCGCGATGGGTGAAGCAGGGAGATGTCCAGGGCTTCGCAGCGCCCAACAGATCTTACATCTGGGTGCCCTGTGCAACGGCGGAATACTCTTTCCTGCACTTCGTCGTCCGCGTGGAGAGCCGCAGCATCGACAAGCAGGGCAGCAGGCGTCTGGCGCGCGTGTCCGGGGGAGTGGCGACTGCCGTCGCGAGCTACCTGTCGCAGGACGTCATGCACTGCAAGAACGAACCCGAGATTCCTGCTTCACCTCATCTGGGGGAACTTGTCCGGTAGGGGAAGTGTGGGCGAGTCCTGGGCCCGGCGCACGATCCGCCCGCCCAAACTGGCGCGCAGATCGGCGGCATAATGGACAGAGCTCGCGCTGAGGCGCTTCTTGATGGAGAAATCAAGAAAGCTGAAGAATTCAATGCAGATGTTCAACAGGTTAGTGGGTGCGTCGAAACGGGTGTTGGTCTTGTGACTGGGCGGATACCCGTGGGTGGCGATCTGGTGTCAGCTGGAATCGGCGAACTGTAAAGTAGCATTGTTGAGAGTATTACGCGGGATCGCATGGAAGAGGCGCAAATAAAAGGTCACTACGAGGCTGACAAATTGCACGACTCCAGGAAAGTGAGATGGAGAGTTTCATGGGTGATGCCGTGTGCCGTGCAGCGGAAGGGGTGAAATGGAATCCGAATGAGCTTAAAGGATTCGATAGTTCCGCGCGTTCGGGTGCCACATCTGGATTCTGCGCCGGGGCGGTAGTCACGGGAGTTGGATCATGAATTATCGAAAAGAAGTGTGGAAGCGACGGTCGATCCCCGGTTGCGTCGCTGCTCTGGTATTCGTGGTCTCGGGGTGCGGCGGCGATTCTAATGGTGGGCGAGAAGTTTACACGTTGCCCAAAACTCTCTGCGAGACTCCTATTGAGAGGCAAGTATTCAAGGACCTGCTTCCGCGCCCGAATGACTCGCCGATCGTATACACGGGAGCCTACGGAAAGCTGTCCGAGCTGGATTCGATCTGGGAGGGCGGGTGTCGCATAACCGTCAACCGGGTGCACTACTTGGACGTGTCTTCCTATGTGACCAGCGAGAAGATGCCGAATTCCAAGGGGTTCTCCAACTTGGCTTGGAACGCCCCGCAGGCGCGGTGGGTGAAGCAGGGCGATGTTCGGGGATTTGCGGCTCCTAATAGCTCCGTCATCGGGGTTCCCTGCGCAACGGCGGAGTACTCGTTCACTCGTTTCATCGTCCGCGTGAAGAGTCCCAGCATCGACAAGCAGGGCAGCAGGCGTCTGGCGCGCGTGTCCGGGAGAGTGGCGACTGCCGTCGCGAGCTACCTGTCGCAGGACGTCATGCACTGCAAGAACGAACCCGAGATTCCTGCTTCGCCCCACTTGGGAGAACTCGTCCGGTAAGAGGGAAGCGTGCGCCAGTCCTGGGGCCGGCGCACGATCCGCCCGCCCCGGGACACCGGCCGGTCGTACTCCGTCGCACACGACCGCACCGGCCCGCGGGGCGCCGCCGGCGGCGGTGTGGGTGGCGTGGTAGCCCTGCTGTCCGGTGCCGTCGGCGGTGGTCCAGGTGCCGGTGGCAGAGGTGTCTGGGTGTAAGAGTTGTCGACAAGATGGCCCTCACCGGCGATCTCAACACATCATTTGGCGAGGTAAGCGTGCAGGGGGACACAGCTGCTGATCTCCTGGGCTACGCCTCGGGCAACCTGACTCAGTTCCAGAAAAATAAGTCAACGGCGGGCCAGAATATTACGGAACCAGCGCTGCGCAGCAGTATGGACAGCTCGCCGTCGACAGACAAGGGATGCTGGAGGGACTGATCCGATGACCGTGACAAAGGTGTCCTCCGTCGCCAAGTCCTGTGGTGCGGCAGTACTCTATATCGTGGCGGCGTTTCTCGCGTTGTTCAGCTTCGCCATGACGGTTGAGGCAGACAATCCTGCGGCATTCCCTGGGCGGCGGGATAACGATGGCGCCTATGTGGCGCTGGTCTTTGTCGGCATCGCCGCGCTTTCGGCGGGGGTGGCCGTGACGGCGCTCTCCCGGCGCCTTCTGTCCAAAGTTGTCTGTGCAGCGGTCATCCTGGCGTGCGTCTACCGGGTGGTCACCGCTGTCTAAAAGGGACGACGAACTACGCCGAAGCCCTGCCCCGGCTTGGCGAGGCTCAACAGGTCGTCCGCCGAGGGTGTTTTGGGCCGCGACCCGGGGGTTCGAACATCTTGATCGGCTACGCCACTCGGCCGGACACCACCTGAGCGATGGCGCCTGTCATCCGTATCGACGTCGTTCTTCGGCTCCGGCTGGCACGGGCGTGTGAACCTCTGCTACAGGTCCGTGAGGTGCTGCATGCCTTCTTTGAAGCCGGTCCGAGCGTTGACCCAGTCCAGGCCACCTTGAATCAGGACTGGCATCTCGCGGGTGTCTTCGGTGCCATCCGGTTTGCGCAGGCAGCGGCACTCTTCCAGAGCCGTGGCGGTGGCTTCCAGCCAACCCGCGAGCGGCCAGCCGTCAGTGTCGAAGGGCACAGGTTCGCTCTCTTGGTCGACCGCCCAGGTGCCGAGATTCCCGTAGGTGGGCTCGTCTTTACGGGCATCAAGGTACAAGCCGTACCAGCCGTCGCCGGGGTTGCACGCGATGGGGATCAGGCCGGGCTCACGCTCCCATTCCTGAACGTGTGTCAGGTAGAAGCCGGTGACTTCTTCCAGTCTGAGCCATGTCCGGTGCATCGGAAGCCAGCCAGTGACCGCCCACTCTTCGATCTCGTCCTCGGGGCTCGACCCCATAGCGCCGTCGTGGAGTTGGTACCAGGCCCGCAGTACCGGGGGCAGGCTCACTCCGATCTCGTCTTCAGCAGCCGTGATTTGCTCATCACTTGCGGGCGGGCGCAGCAGAGCGGCGGATGCCGGAGCGTACTCGAGCAGCCAGGACTCAATCCGTCCCCACGCCGCCTGCAGGCGTTGCACATCGTCAATCATGTAGGGCGAACCGCCCCGGGTGGGTTGGAGGCTCTAGGTTGACTGTGACCTGGGGTTTTGTGGTTGTCAGGCGGTAGGTGGTTTCGTATTCGGCTGGCGGGACGTGGCCTGGGGGATAGTCGTCACACGACGCCACGTCGCCCGAGCACGTCCGGTAAGAGGGAAGTGTGGGCGAGTCCTGGGCCCGGCGCACGATCCCCCGCCCCGGGACACCGGCCGGCCGCACGCGCCGTACTCCGCCGCACACGACCGCACCCGGCCCGCGGGGCGCCGAACACGGTGCCCCGGCGGACCGGGTGCGGACGTGACGTACGGTGCCGAGTCGGACGTGGCACCGAGGGGCTGATCCAGGGTCAGCCCTTCTTCGTCTCCCAGAAGATCTTGTCGACCTGGGCGATGTAGTCCAGTGCCTTCTGGCCGGTGGCGGGGTCCGTGGACCCCTTCGCGGCGCTGAGGGCCTTCAGGGTGTCGTTCACCAGCTGGTGCAGCTCCGGGTACTTCTCGAAGTGCGGAGGCTTGAAGTAGTCGCTCCACAGCACCGAGATGTGGTGCTTGGCCAGCTCCGCGCGCTCCTCCTTGATGGCGGTGGCGCGGGCACGGTAGTGCGCGTCCTCGTTGGCCTGGTACTTCTCCTGGATGGCCTTGACGGACTCGGCCTCGATGCGGGCCTGGGCGGGGTCGTAGACACCACAGGGCAGGTCGCAGTGGGCGCTGACCTGGACCGTGGGGGCGAACAGGCGGGAAAGCATGAAAGCCGTCCTTCCTCGTGATCGTCTTTCTCGGGTGCGAGGTTACTCGCTGGGCCGGCCGTTTTCGCGTGTGCCCCTGGATGCTTGGATCAAAAGTCCCAGAAGGGGCCACCCGGGGGGTCGGCCCTTCACCCACACATCGGAGGACGGGCATGCCGGAGCGGGCAGGATCACGGACGACGCGGACGGCCGGGGAGTTCCCCGGGCCGCGCGGCCCGCTGCGGCGGTTCGGGCTCGCGGAGGTGTACAACCCGTCGATGCTGCCCACGCTGCGCCCCGGGGACCGGCTCGTGGTGCACTATGGCGGCCGGGTGCGCCCCGGCCACGTCGTCGTGCTGCGGCACCCTCTGCAGCACGATCTGCTCATCGTGAAGCGTCTGGTCGCCCGTCACGGCGCCGCGGGCTGGTGGGTGCAGGGCGACAACCCCGCGGTGCGGAACGACAGCAGGGAGTTCGGCGCGGTGCCCGACGCGATGGTGCTCGCGCGGGCCTGGCTGCGGGTGCGGCCCCGGTGTCCGGCGCCGGGGCGCCGTCAGGGCTCGCTGCTCCCGCTGCTCACCTGGGCGCTCTCCGCGGTGCGGCCTCTCGTGCCCCGGCCGGCGAGCCGCTTCCGCGCGCGGTAGGCGGCGACGTTCGCGCGGGTCGCGCAGCGGTCGGAGCAGTAGCGGCGCGACCGGTTGGTGGAGGTGTCCAGGTAGGCGTTGCGGCACGGGTCGGCCTGGCAGATGCCGAGGCGTTCCACGCCGAACTCGGTGAGGTGGAAGGCCAGTCCCATGCTCGCCATCGCCGCGTAGCCCGCGGTCGCGCTGGCGGCGTGCTCGGCCAGGTGCATGTGCCAGTGGGGACGCCCGTCCTCGCCCCGTTGGTCGTGCCCCGAGATCTGCGGGCTCGTCGGGTACTCCATGAGCAGCGAGTTGAGCAGGTCCACCGCTCGGACCTCGTCGCCCTCCGCCGCCGCCCCGAACACCGCCCGCAGCCGCGTCCGGACCCCGCGCAGCCGCGTCACGTCGCCGTCGGTGGCCCTCCTGGCGAGCTGCAGGCTCGGCCCGAACAGTTCCTGGACCGCCTCGATCGAGGTGAGCACGTCCTCCCCGCGTTCCGGCCGCTCGGTGTTCACCAAGCGCACGGCGTAGTCGGAGTAATAGCTCAATTCCACTTGTGGTCCTTACTTGATGGATCTAAGGTCGAGGAGGTTCGGTAATGGCCGGGCTGGCTTACAGGGTATTACCGGGGAGGACGGATGACGAGCGGAGCGACCGCCGGGCCCGACTGGCAGGCGTGGCAGGACAGCTGGGACCGCCAGCAGGAGTGGTACCTGCCGGACCGTGAGGAACGCTTCCGGGTCATGCTCGACATGACCGAGGCACTCGTCGGCCCCCAGCCCCGGGTCCTCGACCTGGCCTGCGGCACGGGAAGCATCACCGGTCGCGTGCTGCGGCGGTTCCCGGGCGCCCGCACCACCGGCGTGGACCTCGATCCGGCGCTGCTCGCGATCGCCCGCGGCACCTTCGAGGGGGACGAGCGCGCTCGGTTCGTCTCCGCCGACCTCACCGATCCCACCTGGACGGAGAAGCTGCCGCACGGCCCCCACCGCACCCCCGACGGCACCTACGACGTCGTGCTCACCGCGACCGCTCTGCACTGGCTCGACACGGAGGCGCTCGGAGCGCTCTACGGCCGGCTCGCCGGCGTCGTGCGGGAGGGCGGCGCCCTGATGAACGCCGACCGCATGCCGGATCCGGACATCCCGCGCATCGACGCGGCGGAGCGGGCCTACGACCGGGAACGGCGCGACCGGGAGCGGGCCGCGGGTGTGCAGGACTGGGTCGCCTGGTGGCAGGCGGCGGCCGCCGACCCGGTGCTGGCCGGGCCGACGGTCGAGCGTTTTCGGATCTTCGGCGACCCCGCCGCGGGCGACCACGCCGATGGTGAGGTGCAGCCGCTCTCCTGGCACGTGGAGGCTCTGCGCACCGCCGGCTTCGCCGAGGCGCGGGCGGTGTGGGCCTCTCCCTCCGACGCGGTGGTGCTCGGCCTCCGCTGAGCCGGTCCCGCGCCGCACCCTTCCGCCGCCGGACACGCCGGAGGCCGGGGACGCCCCGCACGGCGCGTCCCCGGCCTCCGGCACGGGTCAGACGCGGGCGACGCCCTCCGCGCGGGCGGCGGCGGCCACGGCGGCCGTCACGGCGGGCGCGACGCGCTCGTCGAACGGCGACGGGATGACGCGGTCCGGGCTCAGCTCGTCGGCGACGACGGCGGCGAGCGCCTCCGCAGCCGCGATCTTCATGCCCTCGGTGATCTCCGAGGCGCGGACCTGGAGCGCACCGGCGAAGACGCCGGGGAACGCCAGCACGTTGTTGATCTGGTTCGGGTAGTCGCTGCGGCCGGTGGCCACGACGGAGGCGTACCTGCGGGCCACGTCCGGGTGGATCTCCGGGTTCGGGTTGGCCATGGCGAAGACGAAGGCGTTCTCGGCCATCGTGGCCACCGCTTCCTCGGCGACGGTGCCGCCGCTCACACCGATGAAGACGTCGGCGCCCTTCAGGACGGCCTCCAGCGAACCGGTGTGTCCCGCCTTGTTCGTGAAGCCCGCCAGGTCCCGCTTCGCGGCGTTCAGGTCCTCGCGGCCGGCGGAGACGACACCCTTGCGGTCGCAGACGGAGACGTCACCGATGCCGGCCTCGACCAGGATCTTCGCGATGGCGACGCCTGCGGCGCCGGCGCCGGAGATCACGGCGCGCAGCTCGCCCAGCGCGCGGTCGGCCAGCCGGGCGGCGTTCCGCAGGGCGGCCAGCGTGACGATGGCCGTGCCGTGCTGGTCGTCGTGGAAGACCGGCACGTCCAGCCGTTCCTTCAACTTCCGTTCGATCTCGAAGCAGCGGGGTGCGGAGATGTCCTCCAGGTTGACGCCGCCGAACGACGGCGCCATGCGCACCACGGTCTCCACGATCTCGTCGACGTCGCGGCAGTCGAGGGCGACCGGCACCGCGTCGACCCCGGCGAACTGCTTGAACAGGATGGCCTTGCCCTCCATGACGGGGAGGGAGGCGGACGGGCCGATGTCGCCGAGGCCGAGGACGGCGCTGCCGTCCGTGACCACCGCGACCACCTGCGACCGCCAGGTGTAGTCGTGCACGAGCTCCGGCTGCTCGGCGATCGCGCTGCAGACCTTCGCGACGCCGGGCGTGTAGGCGAGGGACAGGTCGTCCGCGTTGCGGACGGGCACCGTCGAGTGGACGGCCATCTTGCCGCCGCGGTGAAGCGCGAACGCCGGATCGATCATGCTGTCGTCCAGCCCGTCCTGGGGATTGACGATCTCCGCTGCCACTGTGTGGACCCCTTGTTCGTGATGTGTCGAGGGTGGCCGCTCCCTGGTCGAGGGGCGGGCGGGCACCACGTCCGCGGTCGGCCCGCGGGTGGCCGCGACCTGCTGAGACACGGACGCCGGACGCGCCGCACATGCGTCCCGGTCCCCGGGTGAGGGGTGTAGGCGTCCTTTCTACCCGACGGACGACTCCCGGTACGAACCTCTTCCTACGGTGCGTGAGGAAGCTCTCACGCACCTGACACGCCGATTGCGCGGTCCGGTCCCGTACCGTATCCCGACCCGCCTGTGCGGTGGATCGTTCATCCGTTATGTGATTTTGACATCCCGCACCCCGGTGGCCGGGAAGCGAATGGCAAGATTCCACTTCAGTAGCAGAAGTGGCCGGACCGTGACTTCCGTGCGCGCGTTCGCGTCCCGACCCTCACTCGCAGGAGGACCTGGCACATGACCGTTCGCACCACCCGACGCCCCGCAGCAGCCCGCTCCCGCATCGGGACGGCGGGAGCCGTCGCGGTCGCCGGAGCGCTTCTGCTGACCGGTTGCGGAGACCAGACCGAGGGGGCGGCCGGGGAGAGCGGCGACGGCAAGAAGGCCGCCGACACCGGGGCGCCCCTCTACGACGAGCTGCCCAGCAGCATCCAGAAGGCCGGGACCATCAAGGTCGGCTCGGACATCGCCTACGCGCCGGTGGAGTTCGTCGACAAGGACGGCAAGCCGGCCGGGATCGACCCCGATCTCGCCGCCGAGCTGAGCAAGGTCCTCGGCGTCGACCTCGCCTTCCAGAACGGTACGTTCGACCAGCTCATCCTCGGCATGAACTCGGGCCGCTACGACATCGTCATGTCGGCCGTCACCGACACCGAGGAGCGGCAGAAGGGCGTGAGCGAGGACGCCGAGGGCGGCGGCGCCGACTTCGTCGACTACTTCCGCGCCGGCTCGGCACTCCTGGTCGCGAAGGGGAACCCCGAGAAGATCACCACGCTGGACGATCTGTGCGGCAAGACCGTCGCGGCACAGCGCGGCACGGCCAACGAGGCGCTGGTGCGGGAGCAGAACAAGAAGTGCGGGAAGAAGATCGACCCGTTCTTCGCCGACAAGGACACCGACTCCATCACGCAGCTCCAGAACAGCCGTGCGGACGTGGTGGTCACCGATTACCCGGTGGCCGCGTACAACGCCAAGACCTTCGGCGGCGGCGAGCGGTTCGAGGTGGCGGGGGAGCAGATCGACGCCGCTCCGTACGGCATCGCGGTGAGCAAGAAGAACGCGAAGCTGCGGGACGCCGTCCAGGCCGCCATGAACAAGATCATGAAGGACGGCTCCTACGAGAAGGTCATGAAGAAGTGGGACGTGACCAACGGCGCGCTGGACGAGGCGACGATCAACGCCGGCAGCTGACCGTCCGCCCGCCCCGCCGGTGACCGCGGTTGCCCGACCGCGGTCACCGGGCCACGCCCACGCCTGCCAGAAAGTCATGCTCCGTGTCTGAACCCGTAGACCCCGAAAGCAGGAATCCGAGCGGGACCTCCCGGTCGGCCGGGGGCGCCCGTTCCGAGGGCCCCGGTGCCGCAGCCGTCTCGAAGGTCCCCCCGGATGCCATCAAGGCCGTCCCCGTCAAGCACTACGGGCGCTGGGTCGGCGCCGCCGCCGTCCTCGCCCTCGTGGGGCTCGTCGCGCTCGCCTTCGCCAGGGCCGACATCCAGTGGGACGTCGTCGCCGACATGCTCGACGACGAGACCTTCGTCAAGGGCGCCTGGAACACCCTCAAGATCACCGTGCTCGGCATGCTGATGGGCGTCGTCCTGGGCATGCTGCTCGCGGTGATGAGGATGTCGAGCAACAAGGTCCTCAGCTGTGTGGCCTGGTTCTACATCTGGTTCTTCCGCGGGACTCCCGTCCTGGTCCAGATCTTCCTCTGGTTCAACCTCTCGATCATCTTCCAGACGATCGACCTGGGGCCGATCTACAAGGACGAGATGAACGACTTCATGACCCCGTTCGTCGCGGGCCTCCTCGGGCTCGGCCTCAACGAGGCCGCCTACATGGCGGAGATCAGCAGGGCCGGCATCCAGTCCGTGGACACCGGCCAGACCGAGGCGGCCCACGCCCTCGGCATGCGGGGCACCAAGACGATGCGCCGGATCGTGCTGCCGCAGGCGATGCGCGTGATCATCCCGCCGACGGGCAACGAGTTCATCAACATGCTGAAGACCTCGTCGCTGGTCTTCGCCATCGGCTTCCCCGAGCTGTTCCTCGCGAGCCGCAACTTCGGCTCCCGTACGCTGGCGGTGATGGAGTCGCTGCTGGTGGCGACCGTCTGGTACCTGGCCCTCACCACGATCTTCAGCATCGCCCAGTACTACATCGAGCGGCACTTCTCCAAGGGCACCTCCGGGCACCTCCCGGACACGCCGCTGCAGCGGGTGCGGAAGCACCTCACCACGTTCCGCCACGACACGGGACCGGAGGCGAAGGCCCGATGAAGAGCACCGACACGTCCGGCGGCACTCCCTCCGCCGGTTCCGGCGGGCCGATGGTCCGCGCCGAGTCCGTCCACAAGTCCTTCGGCCACCACCAGGTCCTGAAGGGCATCGACCTCGAGGTCCGGCCGCAGGAGGTCTTCTGCCTGGTGGGGCCGTCCGGTTCCGGGAAATCGACCTTCCTGCGCTGCATCAACCACCTGGAGAAGATCAGCGCGGGACGCCTCTACGTGGACGGCCGGCTGGTCGGCTACCGCCAGAAGGGCGAGAGGATCTACGAACTCAAGGAGCGCGAGGTCGCCGACCAGCGCAAGGACATCGGCATGGTGTTCCAGCGCTTCAACCTCTTTCCGCACATGACCGCGGTGGAGAACGTGATGGAGGCGCCCGTCCAGGTGCGGGGCGTCGGCAGGTCGGAGGCCCGCGACCGGGCGATGCGGCTGCTGGAGCGCGTCGGACTGGGCGATCGTGCCGGGCACTACCCGTCGCAGCTCTCCGGCGGCCAGCAGCAGCGCGTGGCGATCGCGCGCGCCCTCGCCATGGAACCCAAGCTCATGCTGTTCGACGAGCCCACGTCGGCGCTCGACCCCGAACTGGTCGGCGAGGTGCTCGACGTGATGCGGGACCTCGCGGAGTCGGGCATGACCATGATCGTGGTGACGCACGAGATGGGCTTCGCCAAGCAGGTGGGCGACTCCCTGGTCTTCATGGACGACGGTGTCGTGGTGGAGTCCGGGCACCCGCGCGATGTCCTGAACGACCCGCAGCACGAACGGACCAAGTCCTTCCTGTCCAAGGTCCTCTGAGCCGCGCGCCCCCGCATCCGTCCGACGGCCGCCGTTCGTACAGCAGGAGGCCCCGCCGCCCGCCCGGGCGGCGGGGCCTCCTGCCTACGCTGGTGCGCGTCACCGTCCGCCCCGGGAGGAGTTCCCGGGGACTTCCCGAGCTGGAGATACCCCCTTGTACTTCACCGATCGCGGCATCGAGGAGCTGGAGCAGCGGCGCGGCCAGGAGGAGGTCACCTTCGAGTGGCTCTCCGAGCAGCTGCGTGCCTTCGTCGACCTCAACCCCGACTTCGAGGTTCCCGTGGAGCGCCTCGCGACCTGGCTGGCCCGTCTGGACGACGAGGACGAGGAGGAGTAGCCGCGGCGGCCCGGGTGCGCCGCAGCGCTTGCCTTCCGGAGTGACGCGACATATCGTGTGTGCGAGAGACACGATATGTCGTTGCCGGTCCATACCCGGAGGGGGATCCCGTGCCGGAAGTCTCCGCACCACAGACACTCGCGTTCGACCATCCGCTCGACGAACTGGACGTCCGTCTCATCGGCGGTTCCGTCAACATCGTGGGGACGGAGGAGTCCGGAGCCCGCGTGGAGATCACCGACATCCGCGGCCGTCCTCTGACCGTGCGCCGTGAGGGAGCGCGGCTCGACGTCGGCCACGACGAGCTGTTCCGCAAGGACGTCCTGCGCATCCTCGAACGCCGGAAGCAGCACTGCGAGGCCGACGTCACGGTCTCCGTGCCTGCCGGCACCCGTGTCCGCGTCGGTGTCGTCCGGGCGGACACCGTGGTCTCCGGCGTCGACCGGCGCACCGAGGTGCGCGGGGTCTCCGCGGGCATCACGCTCGTCGGGCTCGGCGGTGAGGTCAGGGTCGACACCGTCTCCGGCCACGTCGAGGCGCAGGCGCTGCGCGACAGCCTGCGGGTCAACGCGGTCTCCGGCTCCCTCACCGTGGTCGACGGCGCCGCTTCCACGCTCCGTGCCGACACCGTCAGCGGCGACGTCATCATCGACCTGGACCGGCGCGCCGCCGCCGCGGACGTCCGCCTGAACACCGTCTCCGGTGAGATCGCGGTACGCCTGGCCGAGCCCGCCGACACCACTGTCGAGGCCGCCACCGCCGGAGGCACCGTCTCCAGCGCCTTCGACGAGGTCCGTGCGGACGGCCCCTGGGGTGCGAGGCGCCTGAACGGCAGCCTCGGCAACGGCACGGGACGCCTGCGGGCGCACACCGTCTCGGGCCCGATCGCGCTGCTGCGGCGGCCTCCGACGGACGAGGCCCCACCGGTCGGCTCCGGTCTCCGGAAGGAGGTCTGACATGCCGTCCGTGTTCGCACACGGTCGCCTGCGGCTGTATCTGCTGCGTCTTCTCGACGAGGCGCCCCGCCACGGCTACGAGGTGATCCGCCTCCTGGAGGAGCGCTTCCAGGGGCTGTACGCACCCTCCGCCGGCACCGTCTACCCCCGGCTGGCGAAGCTGGAGGCCGAAGGACTGGTCTCCCACAGCACCGAGGGCGGGCGGAAGGTGTACGCCCTCACGGACGCCGGGCGTGCGGAACTCGCCGCTCGGCAGGACGAACTGACCGAACTCGAACTGGAGATCCGCGAGTCGCTCGCCTCACTCGCGGCAGAGATGAGGGAGGACGTCAGCGGCTCCGCCGACGACCTGCGCCGGGAGGTGCGCCGGCAGGCCAGGCAGGCGCGCGGTGCCGGAGCGGGGAGCACCTCCGGGGCCTCCGGCAGGGGCGGCCGGCACGGTGACCCGGAAGCCTGGCGGGAGGTGCGTGAGGAGATACGGCGCGCCAAGGAGGACTGGAAGCAGCAGGCGCGCCGTGCCCGGGAGGACGCCCGCCGGGCCCAGCAGCAGGTGCACGAGGAGCGGAAGGCCCACGCCGAGGCGATGGACGAGGTGGGCCGCATCGCCCGCCGTGTGCAGGGCCAGGTGCAGGAACAGGCCCGCTCCGGGGACTGGCAGGGCGCGGTGCTCGGTGGTCTGTCCGAACTCGGGCGACACATGGGCGACCTGGGGCGCATCGCCGGGGAGGCCACCGGGTGGCCGCCCCGCACCCCGCCGCACTCCGCACCGTCCGGCGGCCCCCGCCCTCCGGCCGGGAAGAGCACCCCGGAGGAGGCCGGGTCGGCGGCGGAGGCCGACGCCGCGGAGCAGACCGGTGCGCCGGCCGGTGCCCGGCTGCCGGAGTGGGCCCAGGACCGGCCGTCCACGGACCCCGCCCGGGACCTGGACCGGTTGCTCGACCGGTTCCGGGACGACGTGCGGGACGCGGCACGGGACCACGGCGTCGGTCCCGAGCAGCTCCGCGCCGCTCGCCGCGTCCTCGGGCGCTCGGCGAACGAGCTCACCGCCCTGTGGGACGACCCGCCGCAGGAGTGACCGCGACGCGCGAGCGGCGCCGGACGGCCGCTGTGCTGTCCGGCGCCGCTCGCGTCGTGGAGCGTCAGGCCGTCGCCGGCTCCCGCCACATGGGGTACATCGGCGGGCCGTCGGGAAGGTGCACGATCCGCTCGAGCGTCACGAACCCGTGGCGTGCGTACAGCCCCCGGCTGCGGTCGCTGCTGGCCTCGAGGTACGCCGGCAGGCCCTCGCGGTCGCACCGTTCGAGCACCGGAGCCAGCAGCGAGGAACCGACGCCACGGCCCTGGCGGTCCTGCGAGACGGCGATGGCCTGCAGGTACGCGTGGTCACGATCGGTGGGGTGCACCGCTTCGGTGAGTTCACCGAGCGTGGGAAGCCGGTCGTTCCCCGGATCCACCTTCTCCAGGCGGGCGCCCAGGTCGTCCCCGCCGCGGAGTTCGCCGCCCTCGACGGCGAACCACACCGCGGCGCCCGCGCCGTCCCGGGTCGCGTGGACCGTCCCGTGCTGGAGGCCGTGGTCGAGGAACGCGCCGAAGAGGCGCGGATGCCAGACCTCCCGGCGTTCCGCGTCCGGGAAGACCCAGCGGCTCACCGGGTCGTCGCGGAACACCGCGTGGAGCAGTTCCGCGACGGCGTCACGATCCGCCGCGCCGACCGTGCGCAGGGCCGGTACAGACATGAGGGTCCTCTCCCCGTGGTCGTCAGACGGTCAGGACGACCTTGCCGAAGAGATCGCCGCCGGCCATCTTCTCGAAGCCCTCGCGGGCGCGGTCAAGAGGCAGGGTGGAGTCGATGACGGGCCTGACGCCCTTCGCCGCGCAGAAGTTGAGCAGCGACTCCAGCTCGTCCTTGCTGCCCATCGTCGATCCGACGACCTTCAGCTCCAGGAAGAAGATCCGGTTGAGTTCGGTGGACTGCGGGTTCGGTCCGCTCGTCGCGCCCGAGATGACCAGAGTGCCGCCGGGCTTCAACGACTTCACCGAGTGCGACCAGGTCGCCGCGCCCACCGTCTCGATCACCGCGTCCACCCGGTGCGGCAGTCGTGCCCCGCTCTCGAAGGCCGCCTCGGCGCCCAGCTCCTCGGCCCTGCGGCGCTTCGTCTCGTGGCGGCTGGTGGCGAACACCCGCAGCCCCGCGGCGGCGCCCAGCACGATCGCGGCGGTGGCGACCCCGCCGCCGGCACCCTGCACCAGCACACTGTCGCCAGGCTGCACCCCGGCGTTGGTGAACAGCATCCGGTACGCCGTCAGCCAGGCCGTCGGCAGGCAGGCCGCCTCCTCGAACGACAGCTCCTTCGGCTTCCGCACCACGTTCCACTGCGGCACGGCGACCCGCTCGGCGAACGTTCCCTGGTAGCGCTCGGTGAGGATGGAACGCGGCTCGCGCGGGCCCACACCGTGGCCGGTGGCGCCGATCACCGAGTACAGGACGACCTCGTTGCCGTCGGCGTCGACACCCGCGGCGTCGCAGCCGAGGATCATCGGGAGGAGTTCCTCCCCCAGCCCCACGCCGCGCAGCGACCACAGGTCGTGGTGATTGAGCGAGGCCGCTCTCACGTCGACGGTGGCCCAGCCGGGAGGCGTCTCCGGCTCGGGGCGTTCACCCAACTCCAATCCGCTCAGCGGCTGGTCCTTGTCGATCCGCGCAGCGTAGGCAGCAAACATGATCACACGCTAACGCCGCGGGGCGGAGGCCGACAGCCTCCGCCCCGCTAAGCGACGTACATCACCCGGCCGGTCCGGGCGCACCGGACCGGCCGGAGCGACCTCAGAGGTCGAACACCTCGTCCACCAGAGCCTTCTGCTCCTCGGCATGGCGCTTGCCGGAGCCGACGGCCGGCGACGAGGACGACGGGCGGGAGACCCGCCGCAGCCGGTCCGCGTTGTCCGGCGCCGCGCCGATGATCAGGTCGAGGTGGTCGACCAGGTTCAGCGCGATGAACGGCCAGGCACCCTGGTTCGCCGGCTCGTCCTGGGCCCAGACGAACTTCTGCGCCTTGGTGTACGGCGCCAGCGCCTCCTGGATCTCCTTGCCCGGCAGCGGGTACAGCCGCTCGATGCGGATCAGCGCGGTGTCCGTCACGCCCCGCTTCTGCCGCTCGGCGTCCAGGTCGTAGAAGACCTTGCCGGAGCAGAAGACGACCTTGCGGACGTCCGACGGGGTGACGGAGTCGTCGCCGATGACCGGACGGAAACCGCCGGAGGTGAACTCCTCCGTCTTCGACGTCGCCGCCTTGAGCCGCAGCATCGACTTCGGAGTGAAGATGATCAGCGGCTTGTGGTGCGGGTTGTGCACCTGCCAGCGCAGCAGGTGGAAGTAGTTCGACGGCAGGGTCGGCATCGCGACCGTCATGCTGTTCTGCGCGCACAGCTGCAGGAACCGCTCGATGCGGGCGGAGGAGTGGTCCGGGCCCTGCCCCTCGTAGCCGTGCGGCAGCAGCAGTGTGACGCCGGAGGTCTGGCCCCACTTCTGCTCCGCCGAGGAGATGAACTCGTCGATCACCGTCTGCGCGCCGTTGGTGAAGTCGCCGAACTGCGCCTCCCACATGACCAGCGCCTCGGGGCGGGCCAGCGAGTAGCCGTACTCGAAGCCCATCGCCGCGTACTCGCTCAGCAGCGAGTCGTAGACGGTGTACCGCGCCTGGTCCTCGGAGAGGTAGAGCAGCGGCGTGAAGTCGTCGCCGGTGTTCTGGTCGAGCAGCACCGAATGCCGCTGGCCGAAGGTCCCCCGGCGGGAGTCCTGTCCGGCCAGGCGGACGGGGGTGCCCTCCATCAGCAGGGAGCCGACGGCGAGCGCCTCGCCGGTCGCCCAGTCGATCTTCCCCTCCTCGATCTGCGCGGCACGGCGCTGCAGTTGCGGCAGCAGACGCGGGTGCACCTTGATCCGGTCGGGGATGTTGACCTGGGACTCGGCGATCCGCTTGACGACCTCCTGGGTCACGCCGGTGTCGACGTGGACCGGGAACTGCGCCTGCGGGTGCGGCACCTCGGCCGGCCCCGGATGCGTCGTGGCCTCGCGGACCTCGGTGAACACCTTCTCCAGCTGGCCCTGGAAGTCCTGGAGCGCCTGCTCCGCCTCCTCCATGGTGATGTCGCCCCGGCCGATGAGCGACTCGGTGTACAGCTTGCGCACCGAGCGCTTCTTGTCGATCAGGTTGTACATCAGCGGCTGGGTGAAGGACGGGTTGTCCGTCTCGTTGTGGCCGCGGCGGCGGTAGCAGATCAGGTCGATCACGACGTCCTTGTTGAACGCCTGCCGGTACTCGAAAGCCAGCCGCGCCACGCGCACGACGGCCTCCGGGTCGTCGCCGTTGACGTGGAAGATCGGCGCCTCGATCATCCGCGCCACGTCGGTGCAGTACATCGACGACCGCGCGGACTCCGGGGCGGCGGTGAAGCCGACCTGGTTGTTGATCACGACGTGCACGGTGCCGCCGGTGCGGTAGCCGCGCAGCTGCGACATGTTGAGCGTCTCGGCCACGACGCCTTGGCCGGCGAAGGCCGCGTCGCCGTGCACCTGGATGGGCAGGACGGTGAAGTCCGTGCCGCCCTTGCCGATGATGTCCTGCTTGGCGCGGGCCACACCCTCGACGACCGGGTCGACCGCCTCCAGGTGGGAGGGGTTCGCCGTGAGCGAGACCTTGATCTGCTCGCCGTCCAGGCCGGTGAAGGTTCCCTCGGCGCCGAGGTGGTACTTCACGTCGCCGGAGCCGTGCATCGACTTCGGGTCGAGGTTGCCCTCGAACTCGCGGAAGATCTGCGCGTAGCTCTTGCCGACGACGTTGGCCAGCACGTTCAGGCGGCCGCGGTGGGCCATGCCGATGACGGCCTCGTCCAGCCGGGCCTCCGCGGCGGCGTCGATCACGGCGTCGAGCAGCGGGATGACGGACTCGCCGCCCTCCAGCGAGAAGCGCTTCTGGCCGACGTACTTGGTCTGCAGGAACGTCTCGAAGGCCTCGGCCGCGTTCAGGCGGCGCAGGATCCGCAGCTGCTCCTCACGCTCCGGCGACGCGTGCGAACGCTCGACGCGGTCCTGGATCCACTTGCGCTCCTTCGGCGACTGGATGTGCATGTACTCGATGCCGGTGGTCCGGCAGTACGAGTCGCGCAGCACGCCGAGGATGTCGCGCAGCTTGGCCATCGAACGGCCCGCGAAGCCGCCGACCGCGAACTCCCGCTCCAGGTCCCACAGGGTGAGGCCGTGCTCGGTGATGTCCAGGTCGGGGTGCTTGCGCTGCTTGTACTCCAGCGGGTCGGTGTCGGCCATCACGTGACCGCGCACCCGGTAGGAGTGGATCAGGTCGAAGACGCGGGCCGCCTTGGTGACGTCGTCGTCGTGGGAGACGTCGATGTCCTGGGCCCAGCGCACCGGCTCGTACGGGATGCGCAGCGCTTCGAAGATCTCGTCGTAGAAGTTGTCCTCGCCGAGCAGCAGCCGGTGCATGATCCGCAGGAACTCGCCGGAGGCGGCCCCCTGGATCACCCGGTGGTCGTAGGTGCTGGTCAGCGTCATGACCTTGGAGACGCCCAGCTTGTTCAGGGCGTCCTGCGAGGTGCCCTGGAACTCGGCCGGGTACTCCATGGCGCCCACACCGATGATGAGGCCCTGGCCGGGCATCAGCCGCGGCACGGAGTGCACGGTGCCGATGCCGCCGGGGTTCGTCAGCGACGCCGTGACGCCGGTGAAGTCCTCCATCGTCAGCTTGTTGTTCCGGGCGCGGCGGACGATGTCCTCGTAGGCCTGCCAGAACTCGAAGAAGGTGAGGGTCTCGGCCTGCTTGATGCCGGCGACGACCAGCTGGCGGTCGCCGTTCGGCTTCACCAGGTCGATCGCCAGGCCGAGGTTCACGTGCTCCGGCTTCACCAGGGTCGGCTTGCCGTCCTTCTCGGTGAAGCTGTGGTTCATCGAGGGCATCGCCTTCAGCGCCTTGGCCATGGCGTAGCCGATGAGGTGCGTGAAGGACACCTTGCCGCCGCGGGCGCGCTTGAGGTGATTGTTGATGACGATGCGGTTGTCGATGAGCAGCTTCACCGGGATGGCGCGCACGGACGTGGCCGTGGGCAGCTCCAGCGAGGCGTTCATGTTCTTCGCCACCGCGGCGGACGGGCCGCGCATCGTGACGTACTCCGGGCCCTCGGCGCTCTGTCCGCTCCCGTCGGCCTGCTGCGTCGGTGCGGCCTTCGCCGGCGCCGCCTGCTCGGTCTTCCCGGCCTTCGCCGGCGCGGACTGCTTCGCCCCGGCCTGCGGGGCCGCGGACTTCTCCGGAGCAGCGGCAGCCGGCTTCGCCGGCGCCTTCGGGGGCGCGGACGCCCGGGAGGCCGCGGGCTGCGCGGCTGCGGGGGCCTGCTTGACCGGGCCGCCCGCCTCGGCGGGGCTCAGGCCCGCTCCTGTGGCACTCTCGCCCCCCTGCGCTCCCTTGTCCGGCGTCGCGGCGCCCGCTGGACCGGGCTTGTAGTCCGCGAAGAAGTCCCACCAGGCTCGGTCTACCGAGTTCGGGTCCTGGAGGTACTGCTGGTAGATCTCGTCGACGAGCCACTCGTTCGCACCGAAGGTGACGGGTGACTTCTTCCCGTCTCCGTCCGGCTCGGTCGAGACGCTCGAGGTATCGGGGGACTGTGACGACACGGCGGCAACCGCCCTCTTCCGCTTCCTAAAGGTGGTGGACAGCGGAAATAAAGGCTACGCCCATTGAGCGCTTCCTTGCAGTCCGCACGCGCCTGTCGTCGTGTACGTCACACCGGATCGCTGGTTTCGGCGCAAGAAATGGCGGGAAACACACCAGGTTCTGGGTCGACGAAGGAACCGTGGGCCTCACTCGGGCGTCACGGTGCGCGCAGATCTGCGACCGTAGCAAGGCGACAGGCCCGCGGCACAGCCCGCCGGAGGTGGTCACACCCTCGGTGACCTGCAATGTACCGAGGGAGAGCGGGCTTCGGGGAGCCTCGGGAAACGGGGCGAGCGAGTCGCCGCCGACTCCGCCGGATGTCCCCGGGGAAGAATGCCGCGCCGCCGGTACCGTCAATCCGATGCCGGACGTGGCCCCGGAAGAGTGACGCGAATGCGGCATCCGCGTGAGGATTCGGCCACCCTGATCCATCCACCGTGCAGATCGACCGCCCAGCGGGCGATGGCCAGCCCGAGCCCGGTACCGCCGTCCGTGCCACCGCCGTGCACTCCGGAACCCGACTCCTTGGCCCGGTTGAACCGCTCGAAGACGTGAAGCTTCTGCTCCTCCGGGATGCCCGGGCCCTCGTCCTGCACCTCGATCTCGAGGCTCTCCGGCCGCTCGCCGCTCCGCGCCCGTACGGTGACGCGCCCGAGCGGCGGACTGTGCTTGACGGCGTTGTCGATCAGGTTGGCGACCACCTGGTGCAGCCGCTCGGCGTCGGCGTACGCCGTCAGCTCCGGAGGGGACACGTCCAGGTGCAGGTGGACGTCCGCCCGGGCATGGCCCTGGCGCTTGCTCATGTTCGCTTCCTTGAGCACCCCGGCCATGTAGGGCCACACCTCGAAGCGGCGGGCGTGCAGCGGCACGGCACCGCTGTCCAGTCGCGAGAGGTCCAGGAGCTGGTCGACCAGCCGGCCCAGGCGCTGCGTCTGCGCCAGGGCCGTGCGCATGGTCTCCGGGTCGGCGTCCGACACGCCGTCGACGACGTTCTCCAGCACCGCGCGCAGCGCCGCGATCGGGGTGCGCAGCTCGTGCGACACGTTCGCCACCAGCTCCTTGCGATGCTGGTCCACCGCCTCCAGGTCGGAGGCCATCCGGTTGAACGTCTCCGCGAGCTCCCCGAACTCGTCCCGCCGCCGTCCGGGAACCCGCCGCGAGTAGTCGCCGCGCGCCATGGCGCGTGCCGCCCGGGTCATCTCGTCCAGCGGTCGCGTCAGCGACTGGGCCACGAACTGCGTGATGAACAGCGAGACGATGATCGAGAGGATGGTGATCACCCGCAGCTCGGTGGCCGAGTTGATGGCGAACACCACCAGCAGCGTGGTGATCGCCACCGAGACGATCACCAACGCGCCGAGTGCGGCCTTGACCGAGCGGTACGGGTCGATGGGCCGGAGCCCCTCCCACGCCTGGGCCCACAGTCGCGACCAGGCTCCGGCCACCGAGGTGCGCAGCCTTCCGGCCACGTCAGGAGCCGTCGGCAGCCGGAGCGCTGGGAGCGGGTGTCTCCAGGGCGTACCCGACGCCGTGGACCGTACGGATCCGCTCGGCCCCGATCTTCCGGCGCAGCGCCTTGATGTGACTGTCCACGGTGCGCGTGCCGGAAGCGTCGGCCCAGTCCCACACCTCCGCGAGCAGCTGCTCCCGGGAGAGCACGGCGCGCGGCGAGTGGGCCAGGCACACCAGCAGGTCGAACTCGGTGGGCGTCAGGTGCACGTCCTCGCCGGAGACCCGCACGCGCCGCTGCGCGTGGTCGAGTTCCAGCTCGCCCAGTCGCAGTGTGCCGCTGCGGGGTGTGTGCGCGGCGATCGTGGCCCGCTCCACGCGCCGCAGCAGCACGTGCACCCGGGCCGCAAGCTCGCGCATCGAGAACGGTTTGGTCATGTAGTCGTCCGCACCGACCCCGAGGCCGACGAGCATGTCCGTCTCGTCGTCGCGCGCGGTCAGCATCATGACCGGCACGGGGCGCTGGGCCTGGACTCTCCGGCAGACCTCCAGACCGTCGAAGCCCGGCAGCATCACGTCGAGGATCAGCAGATCCGGCTGCCATGCCTCCGCCGTGTCGACGGCGGCCGGGCCGTCGCTCGCGGTCTGCACCTGGAACCCCTCGGCGCGGAGCCGCATGGCGATCGCGTCGACGATCGTCGGGTCGTCCTCGACGACCAGGATGCGGCGCTGCGCACCGGGAGTCGTCGGGGTGCTGCCGCCGTGAGTCTGTGGAGTGTTCTTCTGGTCCATTCGGCCCGCCCAGTGCCTAGCCCCGTGGCTTGTGTGTCTGTTGCTCGACAGCAGCGTACGGGCCGTTCGGCGGATGCGGCTACGAGGGCCCGGACGCGAGGTGCACCACGTCGGGGACGCCTCGGGCGACAGGCACCTCATCGGTGCGAACCGCCGTGAAACCGGCATTCCGCAGCGCCTCTTCGAATTCCGGGGACGGGCCGGCCGACCACACCGCGAGAACTCCGCCCGGGGTCAGCCGTTCCCGGCAGGCCGCGAGGCCGGCGGGGGAGTAGAGGGACGAGTTCCCCTCCGAGACGGTCCAGTCCGGGCCGTTGTCGATGTCCAGGCACAGCGCGTCGTAGCGCTCCTCGGCAGCGTGCAGGTGTTCCAGCAGATCGGCGTGGACGAGACGTGTCCGGCTGTCCGCCCGCGCCCGGGCGGACAGCGGTCCCAGCGGTCCGCCGGAGGCCGTGTGCCAATCGATGATCGCCGCTTCGCGCTCCACCACCGTCACCGCACCCCAGCGCGGTTCGGCCGCCGCCTCGTCGAGGGAGAAACCGACGCCGAGGCCGCCGAGCAGGAGGGAGGGGGCCCGGCGCCCGTCGAGCGCGGACAGTGCCGCCCGGACCAGCAGACGTTCCGACCGCCCGTCCGAGGTGTCCATCAGGAAGCAGCCGTTGGCGACGATCTGGAGCAGCGCGCCGTGGCGCCGCAGCGCCACCTCGCCGTGCGGCCCGTCCCGGCGGTCCAGGACGACGGGTTCCTCGTGGGTGTTCGGTGTGCCGACCATGCCTCCATCCTCGCGGACGGCTGCGGTTCGCCGGGGAGGTGGGCGGCGGGCGGCGAAGGGGCGGCCCCTCCCGCCCGGTGGAGGGGCCGCCCCGACCGAAGTTTCGCGCCCGAGCGGCGCGCCGGGAAGGTGCGACGCACGTCGCCGTTGGTCCAGTCCTGAGGAATACTGGCCGAGCTGGAACGATGTGGATCGTCGGCGGAAAACTTTCACCGCGAGGGAACCGAAGAAGAGGCCGCGACGTGCACGAGCCCCACGGCGAGGTGGAGGACTTCGCCCCCGAATATCTGGAACTCGAAAGGGAGTTGGCCGTCTTCTTCCGTCGCGCCCGAGCCGCCTCGGGAGAGATGGCGCGCGAGGTGCATCCGGATCTCGAGCCCGCGGCCTACGGACTGCTCCTGCGGCTGGAGAGCGCGGGCCCGCAGCGCGCGACAGCCCTCGCCGCCTACTTCGGAGTCGGCAAGGGCACCATGAGCCGGCAGCTCCGTGCCCTGGAGGCGCTGCGGCTCGTCCACCGCGAGCCCGACCCGGAGGATGGCCGCGCCTCCCTGGTGCGGCTCACCCGGGACGGCCGGGAGCGCTTCAGCCGGGTGCGGGAGGCGCGGCGCGCCGAGTACGCACGCCGGCTGGCCGCCTGGAGCCCCGGCGAGATCGCCGAACTGGCCCGGCTGCTGCACCGGTTCAACACCCTGTCGTAGCGCGGACTACGGGCCGGGCTCGACGAGCACCGCCGTGGCGTCGTCGTGCCGCTTGCCCCGCGGGAAGGCCGTGCCGTCGGGGTCGGCGCGTTCCGCCGCCCGCACCTGGGCGAGGAGGCCGGAGGGACTCTCGGCGCGGGCGAGGGCCAGCAGTTCGCTCCAGTCGCCGAGCGCGAAGGTGTCCGTCCAGCGCGAAGCTCCGTCGGTCAGTGCCAGAAGTGCCCGCACGTCCTCCCGCGGCGCGGTGCCGGCCACGGCGAGGGCGGCCACGGCGGGGTCCGCGGCCGCGGTGTGGAACCCGGCGCCGTCCGGTGCGTTGCGCAGTGCCTCCACCGCCAGGGCGTGGTCCGCGGCGGCCCGGGCGCGCGCCGCGGAGCCGCGGGGTAGGGCGCGTGCCCGCTCCCTCAGGGCCGTCACCTCCGGCGGGAGTTGGTCGAGCCGGGTGTCCCGGACGGCGCGCACGCCGCCGTCCGCGGCTTGCAGGAGCAGTACCGAGTCCGACAGGACCAGGTACTCCACGACGGTGTCGTCCCAGCGCGCCGCGGCGACGGTCGCCTGGGGAGTCCGCGGGTGAGAAAGGTCACAGGTTTCGGCGTGCGCGCTCCCGGTACGCGCGAGGGCCGAGGACAGGCACTCGGGGAGCGTCATGTCCCGGTGCGAAGCGGACAGTTCGAGCATCGATCCGCCGAGGTGTGTGACGAACCAGGGCACACCGTGCACGCATCCGTCGTCCCCCGCGGGGGGTGTGACGCCGTCGAGTACGACCAGCGCGCCCCCGCTGCCGGAGGCGGGAACGCTCAGGGAGGCGTGGTCCTCGTTCGGTCTTCCCGCGGTCCCCGGCTCGGTGGCTGTCTCGGCGCGCATGCCGCCAGTCTGCCGCAGTCCCCGGGTCAGGCCGTCGGGGCGAACACCGAACGCCTCCGCTGTGGAGATCGTGTGACGGCCCGTCCGTCCGTGGTCGGGAATCTCCGGAATCTGCCGTTCCGTGCCTGCGGCGGCGTGGCATATTGCCAGCCCCGGGCGAGGATTTCCACCCCCGCCCACGAGCGCGGACCGGCACCCGGCGCCACGGGAGTTGTCTGCGACCGGGGACTGATGTTCACTCCTTCAGGTGGCGCGGCGGGGGATCCACCTCCACCCGTGAAAGGCACTGCGAGGGTCGTACGCCGTGAACGGTGCGCGGCCCGCCCTGTGCCGCCACGACCAGGCCTGTCGCCTCCCGGCCGTCGCCGGGCCAGGCGGGATCGAGATTGCGAGCACGGGTGCGGACGAAGCGACTGCGGAAACCTGGCGAATCCGAGACCGACCCGTCGGCGCAGCCGCTGCGCCGGACGCGCGTGCGCAACCGACTGCTGGTCTCCGTCGCCCTGTGCTCCGTGGCCGTACTGACGGCCGGGGCGCCCGGCGTCGTGGACTCCTCCGACGCGTTGAACGGAAGCCAGCAGGCCGTCGAGCGCGCCACGCTGCACCAGCGCGCCATCGCCCTGGCCCATTCGCTCTCCGACGAACGCGACGACATGGTCGCGTTCGTGGCGGACGGCCGCCGGGACGAGGAGGAAGCCGGCGCCACCCCCGCCGGCGACGCGCAACGTGCCCGGGTCGACCGGCAGGTCACCGACGTCCTCGCCTCCGACGCCGTGACGCCCCCGTTGCGGCAGGCGCTGGAAGCGCTTCCCGCGACCCGCCAGGAGGCACTGTCGCGCAACAGCACGCCCTACGGCGCCTTCCAGGCGTACAGCGCCGTCATCGGGCAGCTGCACGACGTCTCCCGCAGCGTCGCCCGCGGACTTCCCGGCGAGGACGAGGCGGAAGCCCCCTCGGCGGTCGCGACCACCGAGGCCATACCCCACCTGGGGCGCGCCGTCGAACAGGCCTCGGCCACCCGGGGGTTCCTGCGCGGCGCCCTCACCGCCGACGGACCGCAGCGCAGGCTGACCGAGGCCGCCCGGCTCGCGCGGGTCCGTGAACAGGCCGCCCTGGCGGACTTCGAGCAGACGGCCGGAGCCGGTGCGGGCGAGACCTACGACAAGACCGTCACGGGCACCGACGTCGGCCTCGCCGAGAAGTACGTCGAAGCCCTCACAACCGACGGCGTCATGGGGACCGAGGACCGGTCGACGAACCGGGAACGGGTCGTCTCCGCACTCTCCGCCCGCATCGACCGCATGCGCAGCGTGCAGTCCTCGCTGGCCGCTGCCGAGGTGGACCGTCTGGAGAGCCGGCGGGACGACCGGGTCACCGCGCTGGAGCTGCGGATCGCACTCGTCGGGCTCTGCCTGCTGCTCGCCGCAGGGGTCAGCGTGCACACCGCCAGGTCGCTGTCGCGGCCGCTGTCGGTGCTCAAGCGCGGCTCGCGTCGCCTGGCGTCGTCCGTCAGGCCGAGCGAGGAGGCGCCGGTCCGCTTCACCGGCCGCAACGACGAGTTCGCCGAGGTCGTCGCCTCCCTCAACGAGCTCCGCGAGACCTCGGCCCGCCTGCACACCCGTCTCGCGGAGGTGGAGGAGGACAACGCCCGCCTGACGGCCTCCCGGGACGAGATCGCCGCGGAGCGCCGGCAGCTCCGGGAGGAATGCGAGGAGCTCCGCTGCCGGCTGGAGGCCGCGCACGGCGCCACGCACGGAACCTTCGTGCACCTCGGCCTGCGCACGCTGGGTCTGGTCGAACGCCAACTGGGCCTGCTGGAGGCGCTGGAGGCGGAGGAGTCCGACCCCGAGGAGCTGGCATCCCTCTTCAAACTGGACCACCTCGCCACGCGCATGCGGCGCGCCAGCGAGAACCTGCTGCTGCTCGCCGGCGCCGAGCACTCCGGCGGCCACCACCAGACCCCGGTACCGCTCCTGGACGTGCTGCGCGCCGCCCTCAGCGAGATCGAGCGCTACGAGCGCGTCCAGCTGTCCTCGCTGCCCCCGCACGCCCAGGTCTCCGGCTTCGCGGCCGACGACGTCAGCCACCTGGTCGCCGAACTCCTCGACAACGCGACGGCGTTCTCCGCCCCGGACGCCGACGTCACGCTCTCCGCCTGGATGCTGGAGAACGGCGAGATCATGCTCTCCGTCCAGGACAGCGGCATCGGCGTGCCCTCCGACCGCCTCACCGCACTCAACGCGCGACTCGGGGTTCCCGAGGCGCAGGACGCGCCCGGAACCCACACGGACTCCGGGGACGGGCTGGGCAACGGGTTGTACGTCGTCGCGCGGCTCGCGGCACGCCACGGCCTGCGCGTCCAGCTCAGAGAGCAGAAGGCGGGCGGAATCGCGGCCGTGGTCGTGCTTCCGCGCACCCTGCTGCCCGACCGCCCGGTGCCCGGAGCCGCCGGAACCGCCCCCGAGACCGGTGGAACCGGGCAGTACCTGCCCGGTTCGGTGGCCGAAGCCAACTCCAACGCCCTCCCGTCGCACCGGCCCCAGGACGCCGGAAGTTCGGGCACGCAGACGTCCGAAAGCGCCCCCGCGCTCCCGGTCCGCGTGCCGGGCGCAGGGACCGCCGACGCCGGCTCCGGGGCAGGCGGCGGGCAGGACCCGGCTCCCCACGTGCCGGAGTCGTTCGAGGAAGGCGGCGATCCACTGATCGCGGCCGCCGAGGCGACCGCCCGGGAGCACCGGGCGGACGAGGCCGTCCACGGCACGGGCGACGCCGCCTGGTCCGAGGCGGCCCCGGGAGCCCCGGAGGCCCCGGTGCCGGAACAGCACGCCCGGGCGGAGGACACCGCCGAGAGCACCCACGCCGTGCGCGACGATGCGCACACCGCCGCGCCGGGAATCACCGACAAGGGGCTGCCCAAGCGCACCCCCAAGCACGTCGCAACCGACGGGCCGCCCCGTCCGCACACCAGCGGCGGCGCGAACGCCGACGAGTTGCGCCGCCGGCTCGGCGGATTCCAGCGGGGGGCGCGGGACGGTCATCGCGACGCCGCCGCGGAGGTCGCGACGCAGAAGGCCGCCGGTGCAGGTGGCACGGACGAGGAGGCACAGCAGTGAACGCCCCCAGCAACGACATGCACGTCAGCCGCGCGGCGCAGAACCTGCGCTGGCTCCTGTCGAACCTCGTGGACGAGGTTCCCGGAGTGCAGTCCGTCGCCGTCGTCTCGTCCGACGGGTTGCTGCTGCTCACCTCGGACACCGAAGTCCCCGAGCGCGAGCGGGAGTCCTCGGAGAGCAACGGCAAGGGCCCCCGCGGCGCGGGCGCCGATCTCGCCACGATCGTCTCCGGTCTCGGCTCGCTCACGGTGGGCGCGTCGAAACTCATGGACGCCGGCGGCGTGAAGCAGACCATGGTGGCGATGGACGAGGGCTCGCTCTTCGTGATGTCCATCAGCGACGGCTCGCTGCTCGGCGTGCATGCCGCTCCGGACTCCGACATGAGCGTGGTGGCCTACCACATGGCCCTGTTCGTCGGACGTGCAGGACATGTTCTGACCCCCGAGATCCGGACGGAGCTGCGTAAATCGATGGAGCTGGAGATGGAGAAGTGACCTCCCACCCCTCGTTGCCGAAACGGGCGCCGGCGCGGGTGCGCCCCTATGCGTTGACCGGTGGCCGGACCCGCTACGGTCACGTGCTGCTCGTCGAGACCTTCGTCGCGGCGATCGAGGCACCGCCGGAGCGCCCCGAGCTGGTCTCGGGCGGACTGCGGGACCGGGTGATGCCCGAGATGCAGGCGATCGTCGAGATGTGCCGGCGGATGCGCACCGTCGCGGAGATCTCCGCGTTGCTCAAGATGCCGCTGGGCGTGGTGCGCGTACTGCTGAGCGACCTCGCCGACCAGGGACGGATCCGTGTGCACGGCACCGGACATGGTGCCGACCGGCCCAACCGGGCTCTGCTGGAAAGGGTGCTGGGTGGACTTCGCAAGCTCTGAACACGAGGCTTCCCGCCACGGCTGGGAGACCGACCTCACGCGAGCCCCGATCTCCACGAAGATCGTCGTCGCGGGCGGATTCGGCGTCGGGAAGACGACGTTCGTGGGGGCGATATCCGAGATCGAACCGCTGCAGACCGAGGCGGTGATGACGCAGGCCAGCGAGGACGTCGACGATCTCGACTCCACGCCGGACAAGGCCACCACCACCGTGGCCATGGACTTCGGCCGCATCACGCTCGACGCGGACCTGGTGCTGTACCTCTTCGGCACCCCCGGGCAGAAGCGCTTCTGGTTCATGTGGGACGACCTGGTGCGGGGCGCCATCGGCGCCGTGGTGATGGCCGACACCCGCAGGCTGGAGGACTGCTTCCCCGCCCTCGACTACTTCGAGAGCTGCGGCCTGCCCTATGTCGTCGCGGTGAACCACTTCGAGGGCACGAACTCCTACTCCGAGGCCGACGTCCGGGAGGCCCTGACGGTGTCCGGGTCGGTCCCTGTTGTGATCATGGATGCCCGGAAGCGGGACACCGTGCAGGAGACTCTGCTGTCACTCGTCGGCCACGCGCTGGAGCTGACACCGACCTGACCGGACGCCCCCCACACCACGTCGCACCCAGTACCACTCAGGGAGAATCCGTCATGCGGAAGATACTCATCGTCGGCGCCGGCCAGGCAGGCCTCCAGCTCGCCCTCGGCCTCCAGGGCCAGGGCTACGAGGTCACCGTGATGTCCAACAGGACCGCCGACGAGATTCGCGGCGGCCGCGTCATGTCCACCCAGTGCATGTTCCACACCGCGCTGCAGCACGAGCGGGACATCGAGGCCAACTTCTGGGAGAGCCAGACACCGCGGGTCGAGGGACTCGGGGTCTCCGTCGCGGGACCCGACGGCTCCCGCGCCATCGACTGGTTCGGGCGCCTGAAGGACGGCTACGCCCAGTCCGTGGACCAGAGAGTGAAGATGGCCGGCTGGATGGAGACGTTCGCGCAGCGCGGCGGCCAACTCGTCATCCACGGTGCCGCGGTCTCCGACCTCGACTTCTTCGCCCAGCGCTACGACCTCGTGCTGGTCGCCGCGGGCAAGGGCGAACTGGTCTCCATGTTCGCCCGCGACGCGGAGAGGTCCCCGTACGACGCTCCGCAGCGCGCGCTGGCCGTCTCGTACGTCAACGGGCTCGGTCCGCGTCCCGAGCACCCGGAGACGGAGGGCGTCCGCTGCAACCTGGTCCCGGGAGTGGGTGAACTCTTCGTGATCCCCGGCCTCACCACGTCGGGCCGCTGCGACATCCTCTTCTGGGAGGGCATCCCCGGCGGGCCGCTCGACGCCTTCCAGGGCATCAAGGACCCCAACGAGCACCTCGCGAAGACGCTGGAGCTGATGGAGCGCTTCACGCCGTGGGAGTACGCGCGGGCGACGAACGTCGAACTGACCGACGCCGGCGGCACCCTCGCGGGACGCTACGCGCCGACCGTCCGCAAGCCGATCGGCCGGCTCCCCGGCGGTGGCGCGGTCCTCGGCGTCGCGGACGTCGTGGTCGCCAACGACCCGATCACCGGGCAGGGGTCGAACTCCGCGTCGAAGTGCGCGGCGGCCTACCTCTCGGCGATCCTCGAGCACGGCGACAAGCCGTTCGACGAGGACTGGATGCAGAGCGCTTTCGACCGCTACTGGGAGACGGCCCAGTACGTCACCAAGTGGACCAACGCGATGCTGGCCCCGCCGCCGGAGCACGTCCTCAACCTGATCGGGGCCGCCGGACAGGCCCAGCCGATCGCCGACCGCTTCGCCAACGGCTTCAACGACCCGTCGGACTTCGAGAACTGGTTCTTCGACCCGGCCAAGGCCGAGGCCTACCTGGCCGAGGTCACCGCGGGCTGACGCCCCCGGCACCGAGCGTCCGCGCGCGGGCGGCGGGCCCCGAGAGGGGCGGCCCGCCGCCCGCGCGCTGCTGCTCCAGCCGCCGCAGGGCGACCAGCTGATCGGGTGTGAGGGAGGCGAGCAGCCGCTCCACCCGGCGCAGCCGGCCCAGGGCCACTCCGTGCTGCTGCTTCTTCCGGTCGGCGAGGCGCTGTTCCCGCTGCAGCGCCTTCCGCGCTTCGGCGGCGACGGCGCCGCGGTGCCGCTCCGTGCCGGCCAGCCGGCGCACCGCCGCCTGACGGCGGGCCGCCTCCCGGCGCAGCGTGTGCTCGTGGTGCAGGGCCTGCACCGGATCGTCCGCCAGCAGCACCCGCACCGTCGGCGACAGCTCCACCGCCCCGAACCGGTACCGGGCGCGTGCGAACCGGCCGGCCTCCTGCTGCTCGGCGGTCAGCCGCAGCCGGACCCGGTCGCGTCGCCTCTCCAGTTCGGCGGTGCGCTTCTGCTGGGCCCGGAGCGTACGAGCGGTGGAGCGGTACGCACGGGAGGCCGACTCCGCCTCCCGGTACAGCTTCTGCAACGCGGCCAGCAGCTCGCTCACCGGGCGGTCGGCCGCGGCGGCATGCTGCGGCGCCGCCGCGGATGCCGTTGTCGCGGGCAGGGCGGGCGGAGCCGCCGACAGCAGCAGCGCTCCGGCGGTGGCCACCGCCACCGCGCCCACCGGCCAGGCGCGTCGGTGCGGCCGGAGTGCGGTCGGTCGGGTCATGGTCCCTCACCTCCGTGGTCAGGAAGCATGGTGACCAGGCGTCAGTCCGTCGCGCGCGCCGGGCTGGTCCCAATGCCCGTCGGTGTCACCTGTTGGTGTCCCGGGGCGCGATCCCGTGCCGGGGCCGAGCGGTACGGGCCCGTACCGCGCCCGTACCGCGCCCGTGCCGTTGTCAGCGCCGGAACAGCCGGCGCCTGCCGAGGTTCTCCGCCGCCGCTGCGGCGTCCGACACCTCCCGCGCCCACGGTTGCGGGAGCCACGTCCGGACCGGGAGTTCCGCCTCGGCCGCCAGATCGAGCGCGCGTGCCAGCGGGCCGGGCGCCGGCCTGACGTCCTCCCGTGCCTGGAGGCAGGCCAGCAGGGCGGGATGCAGACCCTCGGGCACGTCGCTCAGATCGGGTGCCTGTGTGCAGGCCCGGGCCAGCGGCACGCTGAAGGGCACCCGGCCGGAGGAGGCGTAGGCGAGGAGCACGCCGAGTACGAAGACGTCGTCCGCGGGACGCGGCGACGCGCCGTCGGACAGATCGGTGACGGCCGTCCCCATCCCCGGATCGACCACCCGGGGCCGGTCGGCGGCGAGGAGGACGTTGCCCGGCGTGAGCCCGCCGTGCGCCACCCCGCTGCTGTGCAGCACCTCCAGCGCGCGGCACAGGGCGCCGCCGAGGGCCCGCACCGCGTCCTCGGGAAGCGGCCCGTGGCGTCCGACGAGGCTGCCGAGATCCGGGCCGGGAACGAAGTCGTACGCCACCCAGGGGGTCTCCCCGTCGAGTTCGCAGCCCTGCGCCGCCGCCACATAGGGGCTGCTGTGCGGTCCGCGGTACAGCGCCTCGGTGGTCTGGCGCACCAGCGCCCGCTGCTGCCGGTCGCGCAGCAGTTCCGGGCGGAGAGCGCGGACGGCTGCCCGCTCCTTGCGCGCACCGCGGTGCGGTGCGCCCCTGCCGAGGTACACGGTGCCTGCGGAGCCGGTGCCCAGTTTGCCGAGCAGACGGTACGGGCCGAGCTGAGGGGGGTCGGCGTTGCCGAGCCGGGCCATGCCTGCGATCACGTTGCGCACCCTAGACCGCGGGGGAGCGGTCGACAGCGGCTCCGGGCAGACCTGCGTCAATTCTTCGCATCTCGGCACCGTCGCGGCGCCGGGACCAGTCGGCGGGTGCCTCGGCGGGCGCCGTCCTCAGCGGCTCCGGCTCCGCCAGGGCCATGCGGGGCGCCCTGCGCCGGGCCGGGCATCGGGTTCGTGGACGTACTTCCAGGCGCGCGGCAGGCGCAGACGCGGCGTCAGCGCTGCCGGCTCCAGCCGGTAGACGTGCACGGTCCGGTTCCCCCCGTCCGCATCGGGCACCGGCACCTCGTAGGTCTTCGGCGGCCGCCCCGTCACCCCCACGAGCACGGGGAGCACCCGCCCGTCCAGCGGGCCGCCCTCGAACCGTGTGTTCTCGCTGCGCATCCGATGCTCACTCCTCTCCCGGCCCGGCGGCGGGCAGGGCCAGACGGCGGGCCCCGGGCCCCTCCTCGCCGAGGCGGTCCTGCGGGTTGGCGAGCGCGCAGACGTCGAGGGACAGGCAGCCGCAGCCGATGCAGCCGGTGAGGTGATCGCGCAGCTGCTGCATCAGCCGGATGCGCGCGTCCAGGTCCTCGCGCCAGCACGCGGAGACGCGTGCCCAGTCCTCCCGGGTGGGGGTGCGTCCCTCCGGCAGCATGCCGAGTGCGTCCCGCACGGCTGCCAGCGGCATGCCGAGGCGCTGCGCGGCACGGATGAATGCGACGCGGCGCAGAGTGTCGCGGCCGTAGCGGCGCTGGTTGCCGGCGGTGCGCCTGCTGCGGATGAGGCCTTCGCGCTCGTAGTAGCGCAGGGCGGACGCGGCGACTCCGGCACGCTCGGCGAGCTCACCGACCGTGGCCTCCTCGGCCTGCCAGGAGAGGTGACTCGACATGCCGCCAGCGTAGCGCCGCCGTTCGCCGGGAGGTCAGGCGTCCCCGGGCCCGTCCTCGCCGGGCGTGCCCCGGTCCGCCGGGGGTGCCAGCAGGTGTCCGGTGTCCGCCACCACGGGCAGCGCCCGACGCACGAGGGCCGCCACCTGCCCGTCGGGGCCCTCGCTCCGCAGGGCCCGGCGGGCCGCCCCGGCGGTCTGCGGGTCGCTCGCCGCGGTCGTCACCAGCAATGCCACCAGGTGGTCCACCAGCCAGGAGCGGAGCTCGGCCACCGGCGGCTGCTTCCCCGCGTCCAGCCAGATCAGGGAGGCTCCCTCGACCGCGGTGATCCAGGTGCGCACCATCAGCCGGAGCCGCGGGCCGGGCTCGGGGACGGCCAGGTGGCGCAGGATCTCCTCGGCGGCGGTCCGGCGTACCTCGTCGACGATCGCCGAGGTGCTGCCGGTCTCCACGACGCTGCCACCCTGCAGCAGTGCCTTGAAGCCGGTGTCGAACTCGTCGACGAAGGTCAGGTAGCGGGAGAGCGCCCGGTCGAGCCGTGCGGAGAGCGGACCGGCGGCGGGTTCGTCGAAGCACTGCTCCAACCGGTCGGCGGCGGAGCGGAGCGCCGCTTCGTACAGCTGCTGCTTCCCGCCGGGGAAGTAGCGGTACACAAGGGGCCTCGACACCCCGGCCGCGGCGGCGACGTCGTCGAGCGACACGTCCTCGGGCATGCGATGGGCGAAGAGGCCGAGCGCGGTGGCGATCAGCTGGCTGCGGCGCTGCTCGACGGTCAGTCTGCGGTACGCCGGTGCGGTCATGGGCTCGAGCGTAGCCGCTCGCCGCCGGGGCGCGGCGGGGCCGGGCGGCACGGCGGCACGGCACCGCCGGAGCGCCCGGGCGGTGGGGGAGTCGGCCGTTCAGGCGAGCAGGCCGGAACTGCGCCACAGCCGGCGGCCGACGCCGCGGAGCACTCCGATCTCGTCGAGGAAGTCGGTGAGCCGCCGGGCGCCCGTCTGCATGACCTCCCGCCGGTGCGGGCTCGCCTTCACCTGCTCCACGGCCTCCCGGCGGTCGAGGCCGACATCGGTGTACACCTGCGGGTTCACGAAGGAGACGGAGAAGATGCGGGCGGCCTCGCCCGAGGTGACGCGGGTGAGTTCCGCCTCCCAGCGCGGGCAGCGGACCATCTGGCGGCGCAGTTCCTCGCGGGCGTAGCGCACGTGGCGCGCCTCCTCCACGACGTGGATCCGGGTGACGCCGCGCACCAGTGGCTGGACGCGGTCGTCCGGGAAGGTGAGCCGCTGCATCCAGTCGAGGATCTCCTCGCCGAGCAGCGTGGCGGTGAAGGAACCGGGTGTGGTCGAGATCGTCTTCAGCAGCCGTGCCAGGTTGTGGTGCAGCCGGCTGACGGGATACGCGGGAACGCCGCTCTTGGTGATGAGGCGGGCGAACATCATCGAGTGCCGGCACTCGTCGGCGATCTCGGTGAGTGCGTAGCGTGCGTGGGCGCTGGTCAGGGGCTTGTCGTAGAGGTGCCGGACCAGCAGTTGTATGAGGATGACCTCGAACCAGATGCCGAGCGAGGCCAGCGAAGCGGCCTCGTGGCGGGCCAGGGCCAGACGCTGCTCCTCCGTCATGCGGCGCCACAGCGGGGTGTCGTACAGCGACACCAGTTCGGGCGGCCAGAACCACTTGCCCTCCTCGAAGGGGGCGTCCCAGTCGAGTTCCCGGTCCGGGTCGAAGGAGTGCTTGCGGGAGGCGTCGAGGAGGCGCTCGGCCACCTGCTCCCGGTCCTTGAGCCGGCCGAGTGCGTCGTGGAGGAGGGCGGTGCCGCTCTCTGCGGTGGACGTCATGGTGGTGGGCACCTCGCAGGTTACCGGTGGTCACACGTGAGGACATCCCTTATGAGACTGCGCGTCAGCAAGGAGGTCAATCCCTCGTGCGGCAAAAAGGCCGGTTCCCGGCGGGAGTTCGGCGCCCGGACACCACCGTGCCCCCAGGCCGCTCGGGCAACTGGGGGCACGGTGTGCTTCCGGTGCGGTCGGGAGGTCTCCCGGCTCCGTCAGCGGTGGTGGCAGTAGTGCGGGGCGGCGCCGATGTTCTTGATGTAGCGCGCCGAGGCCCACATGTAGTTGCCGTCGTAGAGCTTGTACCAGCGCGGGTTGCCGTCGATCCACTGGCCGTTGACCTTGCAGCGGATCTTGATGACCTCGCCGTACTTGAGGCTGCCGACCCACTTGTGGTGCTGGCTGGGGCCGCTGCGGACCTTCAGGCCCGTGCGAGCGATCACCTTGCCCCAGTAGACCTTGCCGTACCCGCCGAGCTTCGGCAGCGGGCTCTCGACACCGGTCTTCACCGGGGCGGCCGGGGTGGTGGTCTCGACGGCCGTCGCGGGGCCGGCGACGCTCATCGCCGCCACGGCGCCGCCCGCGACGGCCATCGCCGCCTTGCTGAACGTGGACTGAAGCACTGTGTCTCCTGTGGAGGTAGGGGCCCGGGGACCCGGGACCGCGGAACGGAGAGGAGCGAGGAGTACACACCGTGAGTGGTCTCTCACTCCCGCACAGAAAAGACGCTAAATGTCCTACTTTGTGCGCGCAACTCATCACCGTCCGTACAGGAGGTGTGGTCACTCTCGTGGCCTCCTCTACCTGAGCAGCGCCCCGCCGTTCCCCGGGGCCCGCACCGCATCGTCGGCGAGCGCCGAGGAGACCGCCTCCGGCAGCGGGCCCAGGCCCAGCAGGCCCCGCACGGTCTGCGTGGTGCGCAGGTGCCACAGACCGGCCCGCCGCAGCATCGCGTGATCGCCGCCCGCCACCGTCAGGTGGCAGCTGCCGGCCCCCGCCGCGCGGGCGCGCGCCGCGAGTTCGTACGACCCCCACGGGTCCGTCATCCGGTCCCGGTCGCCGTGCAGCAGCACCACGCGGCGCCCGCGCAACTGCTCCACCGGCTCCCCGGGCGGGCACCAGGGCGCCAGACCGACGACGGAGGTCACCCGGTCGCAACCGGCGGCCCGCAGCGCCGCGCGGCCGCCCATCGAATGGCCCACCAGCACCACGGGCACCGGCCCCGCCAGCAGCCGCAGCTCCTCCAGTGCCCGCTCGGCGTCCCGGGCCGCGTCCCCGCGGTGACCGTTCCAGCCGCGGTGGCGGTAGCGCACCGTCGCGACGACCACGTCGTGGTCCTCGGTGCCGCGGGAGATCGCCCGCACGTACGGGCGCATCCGGACTCCGGGAAGGTTCCACGGCGGCGGTGCCTCCAGGCCGTCGGCCCTGCCGCCGTGCAGCACCAGAACGGCGGCCGCCGGGGCGGCCGCCGGACGCTGCACGACCAGGGCATCGGGCCGGGCCGCCGTCTCATCCACCGTCATGGCCACCCCGGCCCTCGCTCCCGGCCAGCAGGCCCGCCACCGACAGCGCTCCCCAGCCCACCGACACCGCGACGGCCTTCAGCCGCTTGTCGCGATCCGGAAGCGTGGCACCGAGCAGGGCGGCGTCACCCAGGTCCGCGGCGATCCGCACCAGGGCGGCCGTCCGCAGCGCCGCCCCCGGCGGTGCGAGGATCAGCGCCGCGCCGCTCGCCGCGTCCCGCCAGGCCAACGGCCGCAGCGACACCCGGGTGTCGCGGGCCGACCGCCCCTGCCCATCCACCAGGCCCGACGGTTTCGCCAGCAGATCCGGCCACCCGGCCACCGCGACTCCGTACACTGCCGTCGCCGCTCCCACGGTCCGCAACAGCCCGACCCGCATCCGCCACTCTCCTCACGACTCGTGATCCGCGCGGTTCACCGCCCGCACCGTCTCTTCGGAACCGGGGCCCGCCTCGGATGGCACCGCCCGCACCTCCGCGAGGGGCGCGACGGCGCCCGCCGCACGTCGCGAGGGGCGCCGCCGGGAGCGCCGATCAGGACGCAGCGGTGATGCGTTCCCGGGCCCGTGCCAGTGCCTGCTCCACCGAGCGGGTGCCGGTGGACACACAGAGCGTGTACGAGACGTCCTCGAGATCCCGCTGCCGCTGTTGCCGGGGCGATCCGGTTCCGGCCAGCAGTTCCTCGTAGCGCTGCACCAGCTCCCGCAGAAACGCCGGGTGTGCCATCAGCATGATTCCGCTCCTTGCGCAGGCGGGCCCCTGAACGGGCGTGGCGGCGGGCGGCTGCTCGTGGCGCCGCCCCGACGCGGGGGCGAGGCGGGAAACCCGTGATCCCCGTCTCCGCGCGTCTCCCCGCATCATGGGGCAGAACCCCGGCCCAGGCCCGTTGATCTCGTGCCGGCGCCGCGTGTGTCCGGCGGGGCCGCACCGTCGCCCACTCGGCGCTGCCGAGTGGTCCCGGCTCCGCGCCCGCCCGACAGTGGGGAGGACAGCGTACGGACGGAGGGAGCGGCCACGTGCCCGAGCTCTACATCGACGGCGAATGGGTGCCGGCACGGGCCGGCGGCCGGCGCGAGGTCGTCAACCCCTTCGACGCCACCGTGCTGGCCACCGTGGACGACGCCGACGAGACGGACGTCGACCGTGCCGTGCGTGCCGCGCGCCGCGCCTTCGACGGCGGCGAGTGGTCCGGAGCCCCCACGCGGGCCCGCGCCGACGTGCTGCACCGCATGGCACGGCTGCTCCTCCGCGACCGCGAGGAGATCGCCCGGACCGAGACGCTGGACACCGGCAAGACGCTCGCCGAGGCCCGTATCGACGTGGCGGACGTCTCCGACGCCTTCCGGTACTTCGCCGAGATCGCGGACAAGGACGGCGGGCGGGTCCTCGACGTCGGCAAGGACGTGCTGAGCCGGGTCGTCCACGAACCCGTCGGCGTGTGCGCGCTGATCACCCCGTGGAACTACCCGCTGCTGCAGGCCTCCTGGAAGATCGCACCCGCCCTCGCGGCGGGCAACACCTTCGTCCTCAAACCCAGCGAGACCACTCCGCTCAGCACCGTGCGGATGGTGCGGCTGCTGGTGGAGGCCGGGGTTCCTCCGGGCGTCGCGAACCTCGTGCTCGGCCCGGGGGACGAGGTCGGCGCCGCCCTGACCTCCCACCCGGAGGTCGACCTGGTCTCCTTCACGGGCGGTCTGGCGACCGGACGCCGCATCATGACGGCCTGCGCCGAAGGTGTGCGGACCGTGGCCCTCGAACTCGGCGGGAAGAACCCCAACGTCGTCTTCGACGACTGCGACGTCGATGCGGCACTCGACTATGCCCTCGACGGAGCGTTCCTCCACTCCGGTCAGGTCTGCTCCGCCGGCTCCCGGCTCATCGTCCAGGACGGCATCCACGACCGGTTCGTGGAGAGCCTGGCGGACCGGGCGGCGCGGATCCGGCTCGGCGACGGGCTGCTGCCGGAGACGGAGAGCGGTCCTCTCAGCTCCGCCGGGCACCGCGCCGAGGTCGAGGAGTACCTCGCCATCGGCCGGGCGGAGGGAGCCCGCCTCGTGACCGGCGGAAAGCGGCCCGACGCACCGGAGTTGAGTCGCGGCTACTTCCTCCGGCCAACCGTGTTCGCCGACTGCGACCGTTCCATGCGCATCGTGCAGGAGGAAGTCTTCGGCCCCGTCGTCACCGTCGAACGCTTCCGCACCGAGGACGAGGCCGTGGAGCTCGCCAACGACACCCGCTACGGGCTGGCGGGCGGGCTGTGGACGTCCGAGGCGAGCCGCGCGCAGCGTGTGGCGGGTCGCCTGCGCCACGGCACGGTCTGGATCAACGACTTCCACCCGTACGTGCCGCAGGCCGAGTGGGGCGGCTTCGGCCGGTCCGGCATCGGCCGCGAACTGGGCCCGGCCGGGCTGCGGGAGTACCAGGAGACCAAGCACATCTACCAGAATCTGGCGCCGGCTCCCTCCGGCTGGTTCAAGGGGTGAACGGCATGGACGAGGAGCGGGCGTACGACTACGTCGTCGTCGGCGGCGGCACGGCCGGATCCGTGCTGGCGGCCCGGCTGACCGAGAACCCGGACGTGCGGGTCTGCGTCGTCGAGGGCGGCCCCAGCGACGTGGGCGACGAGCGCATCCTGCGCCTGCGCAACTGGATCAACCTGCTGGACTCCGAGTTCGACTACGGTTACACCACCGAGGAACAGCCGCGCGGCAACTCGCACATCCTGCACTCCCGGGCACGGGTGCTCGGTGGCTGCTCCTCCCACAACACCCTGATCAGCTTCCTGCCGCTGCCGCAGGACCTGGACGACTGGGTGGTGCGGGGCTGCGACGGCTGGGGGCCGGACGACCTGCTGCCCTACCGCTCCAGGCTCCGCAACACCATCGCGCCGGTCGCCGAGGCCGACCGGAACCCCGCGGCGAAGGACTTCGTCGCCGCCGCGGCGGCGGCACTGGACGTGCCCGTGGTCGAGGACTTCAACGCCCGGCCGTTCCACGAGGGTGCCGGCTTCTTCTCGGTGGCCTACGACCCCGAATCCGGGCACCGCTCCTCCGCCTCGGTCGCGTACCTCCACCCGGTGCTCGGCCGGCCCAACCTGACCCTGATGCTGGAGACCTGGGCGTACCGGCTGCTGCCCGACGCGGCCGGCCGGCTGACACGGGTCCGGGTACGACGGGCCGATGGCTCCACGACGGTCCTCCGCGCGGAGCGCGAGATGCTGCTGTGCGCCGGCGCGGTCGACACCCCCCGGCTGCTGATGCTCTCCGGCGTGGGGCCCGCACAGGAACTGCGGCGGCACGGCATCGACGTGGTCGCCGACCTCCCCGGCGTCGGCGAGAACCTCCTCGACCACCCCGAGTCGGTGATCGTCTGGGAGACGCGCGGCCCCCTCCCGCCCAACTCCGCCATGGACTCCGATGCCGGACTCCTGCTGCGCCGCGAGGCCGGTGCGGAACGCCCGGACCTGATGTTCCACTTCTACCAGGTGCCGTTCACCGTCAACACCGAGCGACTCGGCTACCCGGTTCCCGAGTTCGGCGTCTGCATGACGCCGAACGTCCCGCGCGCCCGCTCGGTGGGCCGCATGTGGCTGCGCAGCGCGGACCCCGACGACAAGCCCGCCCTGGACTTCCGCTACTTCACCGATCCGGAGGGCTACGACGAGCGGACGATCGTCGACGGCCTGCGGATCGCGCGGCAGGTGGCGGCCGCGGAACCGCTGAAGTCCTGGCTGGTGCGGGAAGTGGCGCCCGGACCGGACGTGGCGACCGACCGCGACCTGTCCGAGTACGGGCGCCGCGTCGCCCACACCGTCTACCACCCCGCGGGCACGTGCCGGATGGGTGCCGCCGAGGACGCCTGGGCCGTGCTCGATCCGGCCCTGCGGGTGCGCGGGGTGGACGGGCTGCGTGTCGTGGACGCCTCCGTGTTTCCGACGATGCCGACGATCAACCCCATGGTCACTGTGCTGCTGGTCGCCGAACGTGCGGCGGACCTGCTGACCGGGAACGCGGCGGAGGGCCCGGCGTGACGCCCGGCGATGACGGAGCCCCGGTCGGCATCGACACCGGCGACGCGGACCTCGCCGGGGACCTGGTCGTGCCCGGCGGAGCCCGCGGCGTGGTCGCCTTCGCCCACGGCAGCGGCAGTTCGCGGCACAGTCCCCGCAACCGTGCCGTCGCGGGCGTGCTGCAGGACTCGGGACTCGCGACGCTGCTGTTCGACCTCCTGACGGCCGACGAGGAGCGCGAGGACGCCGTCACCGCCGGACTGCGCTTCGACATCCCGTTCCTCACCGGTCGACTGGTCGCGGCCGTCGACTGGCTGACGCGCAACGAGGACGTCGGCCACCTTCCGCTCGGCCTCTTCGGCGCCAGTACCGGCGCCGCCGCCGCGCTCGTGGCCGCCGCCTCACGCCCCGGCACGGTGCGGGCCGTGGTCTCCCGCGGCGGGCGCCCCGACCTCGCGGGGGAGGCACTGGAGCGGGTGACCGCACCGGTCCTGCTGGTCGTGGGTGGCCTCGACCAGCAGGTGCTCCGGCTCAACCGGCAGGCGGGGGAGGCCCTTGCCGGCCCGCACACGATCCAGGTGGTGCCGGGCGCCACCCACCTGTTCGAGGAGCCGGGCACCCTGGACCTGGCCGCGGCTGCCGCCTGCGACTGGTTCGTCGACCACCTCACCCGCTGAGTCGGGGAGGCCTCGTGCCGACGGGTGCCGCCCGCCGTCACCGCAGCCGCGCCACCTCGTCACGCAGTTCGGGGAGTTGTGCTTCCAGCGCATCCCCGGGGCAGGTGGTCTCGAAGGCGTCCCGGTGCCCGGCGATCACGTCGAACCACCTGGTGGAGCCCTTCGGGTAGCGGCTCGCATCGTTCGTGGAGGTGAGCCGCACCCGGCCGTGCGGATCGTTCTCCGGCGGAAGGCGCCACGCGATGAGTGCCGCGATCGCGTCCAGCATGGGCTGCGGCACATGGGTGCCCGCGTCGAACGTGCCCAGTGCCGCGATGCCCACGGTCCGCTTGTTGAACCCCTTGGTGTGCGCGCCCCGCACCGCGTGCTCACCGCCCCCGGCCCGCCCCTCGTAGACGGTGCCGCAGCGGTCGACGAGGTAGTTGTAGCCGACGTCGTCCCACCCCTCGTACCGGATGTGGTCCGCCTCGAGGAACCGCAGCAGTCTCGGGACGTCGGCGCAGTCGTAGCCGTTGTCGTGGTCGGTGTGGTGCAGGAAGACCGCCTTCACCCGCTGCATGTGCACCGGCTTCTCCCGCACCATCGACTCGTCCGCACCCCAGTCGGCCCGCGGAACGACAGCGGGGCGCGGTGCCGCCGGCCGTTCGGCGGAACGCTGCGGCGGCTTCTCGACGACGGAGTCCGCCTGCGGGGCGCCCCACCTGAGCAGCACCGCCGCCGGCAGCAGCAGTGCGGCGAGTGCGAGTCCGGGCCGCTCCATACCGGCCAGGTTGCGGTTCTTCCTGCCGCCGCGCACAGATCGGTACGGCCGTTCGGGTGACGGCGGACCTGTCCGTGCAAAGCCCGTGCCCGCGGGTACCCGGGCCCGGCGCCGGAACTGCTCCGGCAGCGAAGGAGGCGCAGCAACGTGGCCGAGCAGGAGCAGGAGCAGGAACAGGAACAGGAGCAGACTGTCGTTTCCGTGGGACTGGACGGCTCCCCCGCGAGCGTCGCCGCCGCGCACTGGGCCGCGGCGGAGGCCGAGCGCCGTCACGTGCCGCTGCGCCTGGTGCATGCCAGGGAACCGATGCCCACCCCCGACTTCGCCCGGGAGGGTGTGGAGGAGCGTCAGGTGCGGGCCGCCCAGGAGCTCGTGGAGCGGATGCGCGAGGACGTGCTGGACCGGCACCCCGGCCTCCGGGTGACGAGCGAGGTGGTCGCGGAGGATCCCGAGGTTGCCCTGCTCCGGGTGGCGGACGCTTCGCAGATGCTGGTGCTCGGTTCCTACGGCATGCGCCGGCTCCCGAGCTTCTTCCTCGGCAGCACCAGCCTCGCCGCCGTCGCCCGCGCCGATCGCCCGGTGGTGCTGGTGCGCGTCGACGAGGATCCCGACGGGAGCGCGGAGGGCCACACCGCCGCCGGCGGTCCGCAGCCTCCGACCGCGGCAGGCCGACGCCGCGGGCACGCGGAACACGAGGAGTACGAGGTCCATCCGCACGGACCGCGGGTGGTCGTCGCCGTGGGCCTGGGGCACACCTACGAGAATCTGCTGCGGTTCGCCTTCGAGAGTGCCCGTGCCACCGGACTTCCGTTGCACGTCGTCCACGCGATCCGGCTGCCGTCCCACGTGTACGTCCCCGGCGGGCCGGTGGTGCCGCACATGGCGGTGGAGCACCGCAGGGAGGTCGAGAAGGAGGTCCGCGCCCTCGTGCAGCCCTGGGCCGAGCGCTACCCGGACGTGGAACTGCATGCGGCGCTGCGCCTGGAGGGCACCGTGCAGGCGGTGGTGCACGAGGCGGAGGGTTCGGACCTTCTGGTGGTCGGCCGGTGCCGCAAGCACCGCGCGCCGCTGGGGCCCCGGATCGGGCCCGTCGCGCACGCCGCCGTCCACCATGCGGCCTGCCCGGTCGCCGTGGTACCGCACGACTGAGGGGTTCGCACGGGCGCATCGGGCACGCACGAAGAGACCCGCCCGGTGCGACGGGGGATGCACACCGGGCGGGCCGTGCAACCGATCTTGCCCTATCGCGTCCGCGAACGCCAGGGGGTGGCCGGAACTGGTCTGTACCAGGGCGGAAATCACGGGCCGTCCGCCCGCCTCGCGACGCCGCCACCGGCACGCGGGGGGCGAGGGCGCAGTGCTCCGCTCGGCTGCGGCCCGACGTCGAACCGTGCCTTGCGGATACACGCAGCGTCACTGTTTACTCGGAAAAGCAGGTCCAGGGGTCTGACACGGGGGTGCAGACCCCTGGGCTCGGCCGCGGCGTCCGCGAGGGGCGGGTGCGGGATCAGCGCATCGCGGCGCCGCCGGAGAGCGAGTGCGTCCGGCTGAAGTCCATCACCTCGGACACGTCGCGTTCGGCCTGTTCGGCCACCCGGCGAGCTTCCTCGATCACGTCGCCCTGCTCCTGAACGAGGTCTGCGTAGATCGGCGCGTCCGCGCGTTCGGCGGTGGTCATCGTTGCGGCGTTCCTTCAGGTCGGGAGATCCGGTCGCTGCCCCGGAACCCGGGCCAGCGGTTGTCGGAGTCTACGTGCCCCGGTTCCCCGGGAGCATGCGACGGCCGGTACGAGGAACATTTCTTCCGATTGGCGAGGAATATCGCCCCGATTGACTTCGCCGCACGGACATGGCTAGAAACCTGCACGCCGTTGCCGCGGGGTGCGTGCCGAAGCCGCCCTGCCCGACGGTCGCATTCGTGCGGTCCCCTCTACTTCCCTGTCTCTCGGAGGAGTGCAGCGTGCAGGTGTCGTTCCGGCAGGTACTCGCGGCCACGGTTGCGGTGGGAGCCCTTGCGGCGACCTCCGCCTGCGGTGGTGAGGACGTCGAGGAGGTGGCGTCGGCCTCGGGGGTGACGAAGTCCGCCGAGCAGTCGGCCGAGGCCTCGCCCAGTACCTCGGACTCCGCCTCTCCCCGCGCCTCGGCGTCCGCGAGCACGTCCGCCTCGCCCTCGCCCTCGGGAGGCTCCACCGCGTCCGCCACCCCCTCCCGCACCGCGAGCGGCGACCACTCCGGCAGCGACTCCTCCGGCGGCGGCTCCGGCGGCACCTCCGCCGCTGCCGGCACCTCCGCGGGCCCCGACTTCCCGGTGCCCGTCACGGTGGGTGATGCCACGCAGCTCATCACCGTGGACTCCAACGGCTCGTACGCCACCGTCACCGCGTGGGCCAAGGGGGCCTCGGGGTGGAAGTCGGCCTTCAGCACCTCGCAGGGCCGGGTGGGTTCGAACGGTGTCGTCCCCGGCTCCTCGCGGCAGCAGGGGACCTGGACCACGCCCGGCGGCACCTACACCCTCACCGAGGGGTTCGGGGTGGAGGCGAGTAGTACGTCCATGCCGTACACCGTCGTCGACGACCGCCACTGGTGGGTGCAGGACCCCGAGTCGAAGTTCTACAACCAGATGCACACCGCGGAGGGCGCGGACTTCCCGCTCCAGGAGTCCGGTGAGCGCGGCAGCGAACATCTGGTCAACTATCCGGACCGGTACGCCAACGCGCTGGTCGTCGACTTCAACCGCCGGCCCGCCGTCCGGGGCCGCGGCGCCGGGATCTTCCTCCACATCAACGGCAGCGGCGCCACGGCCGGCTGCGTCTCCGTGCCGCGGGCGACGATGGACCGGATCATGGCGTGGATCGAACCGGGCAACCACCCCCGCATCGCCATCGACTGAGGCCGTTCCACGCCGCTGTACACCGCACGTTCACGCGACGACCCTTGTCATGGCATGCCCATGGCGTCACGCTGTTGCGCGAGACACGCCGCCGGGACGGCGGAGCGGGGCACCCCCGCGCTCCGCCGTTTCCCCCCAACTCGCCAACCGGGAGTGCCATGTCCAGCACGCGCATACCCTTTGCGCCCGCTGCGTTCAACGCGCGTCGACACGTCGCCGTGATCGCAGTACTCGTCGGCCTACTGACGTTCGCCAACCTCCTCGCGGGTCCGCCCGCCCACGCCTACCCGCCGGACCCGCCGAGCGCCTCCACGGCCCGCTCCTACCTGTCGGCGCTCACCGTGAGCTCCGAGGGTTCGATGAGCGGCTACGACCGCGACCGTTTCCCGCACTGGTCCAGCCAGGGCAACAACTGCAACACCCGCGAAGTCGTGCTGGAGCGTGACGGGTCCGACGTGGTGACCGGCGGCGACTGCTACCCCACCAGCGGCAGCTGGTACTCGGTCTACGACGGCGTCTGGTCGTACGCGCCCAGCGACATCGACATCGACCACGTCGTGCCGCTCGCCGAGGCATGGCGCTCCGGCGCCTCCGGCTGGAGCGACTCCACCCGCGAGTCCTTCGCCAACGACCTCTCCATCAGCCAGCTGATCGCGGTCACCGACAACTCCAACCAGTCCAAGAGCGACCGCGACCCCGCCGAGTGGCTCCCGCCGCGCAGCAGCTACCACTGCATGTACGCCCGCATGTGGGTCTGGGTGAAGTACGACTGGAACCTCACGGTCGACAGCGCCGAGAAGAGCGCCCTGAGCAGCATCCTCAACGGCTGCTGACACGACGCCCCGTGGGCGGGGAGGACGGACCGTTCGGCGGTTCCGTCCTCCCCGCACCGGCCGCCGCCGGCGATACCGCGTCAGGAGATGCGGTGCAGCCAGCCGTCGGGGTCGGGCAGCACACCGTGGTGCAGATCCACCAGCTTCTGCCGCATCTCCAGCGTGATCGGGCCCGGCGTGCCGTCACCGATGCGCCAGTCGCCGCCCTCGTCGTGCACCTCCCCGACCGGAGTCACCACGGCGGCCGTCCCCGAGGCGAACACCTCCGTGATGACGCCCCGCCGGCACTCGTCCCGCCACTGGTCGAGACTGATCCGCTCCTGCTTGGCGGTGTAGCCCGCGCGCTCCGCGAGCTTCAGCAGCGTGTCGCGGGTGACCCCCGGAAGCAGCGAACCGCTCAGCTCGGGAGTGACGACCTCCGCTCCCGGGCCGCTGCCCCGGACGAAGAACATGTTCATTCCGCCCATCTCCTCCACCCAGCGCCGCTCCACCGGGTCGAGCCACACCACCTGCTGGCAGCCCGCGTCCTGGGCGGCCCGCTGCGCCACGAACGATCCGGCGTAGTTCCCCGCGCACTTGACGTTCCCCGTGCCGCCGGGGATGGCACGGCTGTGCTCGTGGCTCACCCAGACCGACACGCTCTCGATGTTCGTTCCGAAGAAGCCGCCGGCGACGAACGCCATCAGCAGGTACTGGTACTCCTCCGAGGGCCGCAGCATCAGGTTGGCGTCGGTGCCGAACATGAACGGCCGCAGGTAGATGCTGTGCGCCGGGTCGTCCGAGAGCATCCCCTGGTCCGCGGTGAGGAGGTCCTCGATCGACGACACGAACGCCGCCTCCGGCAGTTCGGGCATCGCCAGCCGCCGTGCCGACCGCCGGAAGCGCCGTGCGTGGTCCCACGGCCGGAAGACGGACACCCCGCCGTCGACGCGGCGGTGGGCCTTGAGGCCCTCGAAGACCACCTGCGCGTAGTGCAGGCCGAGGGTGCCGGGGTGCAGGCTGAGATTGTCCAGCGGGCGCAGAACGGAATCGCTCCAGCCGCGGGACCTGTTCCAGTCCATCGCCACCATGTGGGCGGTGAACGCGTCTCCGTGGCCGGGGTGGGTGACCACCTGCGGGGCGGCGGAAGGGACCTGCTCCTCGGGGGCTGTCAGAGTCATGGGATGTCCTCTCGGTCGTGAGGTTCTCGGGGTGGAAAGGGGAGCGGGGGCGCGGGCCCTCAGACGAGCGGTGCGAAGAAGAAGGTGTCCCGCCGGCTGAAGCGGCCGTCGTCGGCGAGCTGGAAGAAGTCGGCGAACCGCAGGCTCACCGTGCTCTCGTCCCTGAGGACACCGTTGAACTCGCCGTGCACCGCGATTCGGGAGCCGTGGTCGACGACCGTGTCGAGCGTGTGCCGGCCTTCCTTGATGACACGTTCGCCGGAGTAGAAGCTGGTCATCGCCTCGTGCCCCACCATCGGCGGGTAGCCGGGCCGGTGGTAGGTGGCATCCGGGGTGAACAGCGAGACGAGGCCGGTGACGTCGCCGCTGTCGACCAGCTCGTAGTAGTGCCGGACGGTGCCCTCGGCGGTGTCGACGGCAGTGGACGGGGCGGGTGATTCGACGGTCATGTCGGGCTCCTTTGCCTGGACGTGGAACGTGTGGTGCCGGTCCGTCGGAACGGTGGTGCGGTCGGAAGGTCGTTGGTCGGGGAGGCGCCGGTCCGGGGACGCCGGGGGTCAGCCGCCCACGGCTGCCGGTGTCCTGGCGCGTGCGGCGAGCAGGTCGGCGAGGACCTCGCCGACCCGGTCCACCGGGCCGGGGCGTGCCATCTCCCCGTGACGGCAGCCCACGGGGTGCACGCCGAGCCGCCCGCCGATGTGCGGGCGCCACAACCCCGGTCGGGGCGAGGCGGCGGTCTTGTCGGCCGTGGCGACGAACAGCTCCATGTCGCCGTCGAACGGTCGCGGGGAGAACTCCTGCTGGAGTCGCCGGTTGTTGGCGAACACCGTGCTCAGCCGCTCCACCCCGCGGGTGCCGTGGTCCGCCAGCGGACCGTCCCCCGACAGCGCCTCCGTCACCCGGGCGAGCGTGGTCCGGCCGTCGGCAGGGGGCCGGTGCCCCAGCGAGGTGAGAAGTGCGTTCAGGGACTCCGGCGAATCCGCGGCCGGTGCCGGCCCGGACGGCACTCCCGCGCCCGGCGGATAGCCGTCCAGCACCGCCAGCAGCGCGACCGGTTCCCCCTCCTCGCGGAGGCGTGTGGCGAGCGCGTGCGCCACCAGACCCCCGAAGGACCAGCCGAGCAGGTGGTACGGGCCCTGCGGCTGCACGCGGCGGAGCTGCGCCGCGTAGTCGTCGACCAGCGCGGCGAGGCTCGTGGCCGGAGCGTCGGTCCCCGTGAGGCCACGCGCCTGCAGGGCGTACACCGGGCGACCGTCCGGGACGTGGCGCAGCAGTCCCGAGTACACCCAGCCGATACCGGCGGCGGGGTGCACGCAGAACAGCGGGGGCGGGCCGTCGGCCGTGCCGCGGCGCAACGGGAGGACCACGTCCAGCGGGCCGGAGGCGGTGGTGTCCGGAGCGGTACCGCCACTGCGCCGGGCACCGGCCACGCGGGCCGCGAGTTCGGCGACGGTCGGAGCCTCGAACAGTGTTCTCAGGCCCAGTTCGACGCCGAAGGCCTCCCGCACCGTGTGCATCAGCCGGGTGGCGAGCAGGGAGTGGCCGCCGAGGTCGAAGAAGTCGCTGTCCACGCCATCCACCGCGGTGCCCAGCAGCTCGGAGTACAGGGCGCACAGCCGCCGTTCGGTCGCGTCCCCGGGCGGCCGCCCGCCCGTGCCGCCGCCCCACCGGGGAGCGGGCAGTGCGGAGCGGTCCAGTTTGCCGCTCGGGGAGAGCGGAATCTCCGCCAGCGGCACCACCGCGGCGGGCACCATGTGCGCGGGCAGTGCGTCGGCGGCGTACCGCCGCACCTCCTCGGGGTCCGCGGTCCCGCACACGTAGGCCACCAGCCTCGGGTCGCCGGGCCGGTCCTCCCGCACCGTCGCCGCGGCCTGCCGCACGTCGGGGTGCCCGGCCAGGACCTGCGCCACCTCACCGGGTTCGATGCGGAAGCCGCGCAGCTTCACCTGGTCGTCGGTGCGGCCGAGGAACTCCAGCACGCCGTCGCGGTGCCGGCGCACCAGGTCGCCCGTGCGGTACATCCGGTCGCCGCCGCCGTGGGGGTCGGCGACGAACCGCTCGGCGGTAAGCGCCGGCCTCCCCAGGTAGCCGCGTGCCAACTGGACACCGGCCAAATAGAGTTCACCGGGCACTCCCGGAGGCACCGGGCGCAGCATGCGGTCCAGCACATGCACCCGGGTGTTCCAGACGGGCGTGCCGATCGGGACGGTGGATGTCCCCCGCGCTCCGTCCTCGGCGGTGTACGGGTGGGCGGTCACGTCCACCGCCGCCTCGGTCGGTCCGTACAGGTTGTGGAGGGCCGCCGCCGGGCCCAGTACCCGCACGGCGCGTTCCGCCAGTGCACCGGGCAGCGCCTCCCCGCTGCAGATCACCCGCCGCAGCGAGGAACAGCGTGCCGCCCCCGGCTCCGCCAGGAACGCCTCCAGCATGGAGGGCACGAAGTGCACGGTGGTGACGTGCCGTCGGCGCACCAGTCCGGCCAGGTACTCCGGATCCCGGTGCCCGCCCGGGCGTGCCACCACCAGCGTCGCGCCGAAAGCGAGCGGCCAGAAGAACTCCCACACCGACACGTCGAAGCTGGACGGCGTCTTCTGGAGCACCGCCTCGCCCGAGGCGAGACCGTAGGCGTCCTGCATCCAGCACAGGCGGTTGACGATCGCGTCGTGCGGAACGGTGACGCCCTTCGGCCGCCCGGTCGACCCCGAGGTGTAGAGGACGTACGCCGGGTGGCGGGGCTCCGCTTCGGGCAGCGCCGCCGCCGACGGCGGTTCGAGCCGCAGCTCCGCGAGCGACTCGGCGGTCAGGTGCACCACCGGCTCCGCGTCCGCCAGCATCGCCGCCACCCGCTCACGCGGGTAGTCGGGGTCGACCGGCAGATACGCGGCACCGCACTTGTGCACCGCGTACAGCGCGACGACCAGATCCAGCGACCGCGGCAGCGCCACGGCGACGATGCGTTCCGGCCGGGCCCCGCGGCGGTGCAGCCGGCGGGCGAGGCGCTCCGCGCGCTCGTCGAGCTCCCGGTACGTCAGCGTCTCCTCCTCGAAGACCACCGCGGTGGCCTCCGGAGTGCGCCGCACCTGAGCCGAGAAGAGGGCAGGCAGGGTGGCGGCGGGGACGGGGACCCCGGTGTCGTTGCCCTCGCGCAGCACCCGGCGTTCGTCCTCGTCCAGCAGCTCCGCCTCGTGCAGCCGCAGTCCAGGGTCGGCGGCGACGGCGGCGAGCAGCCGCCGGAGCCGCCCGCCGAGCGCCTCGACGGTCGCCCGGTCGAAGAGGTCCGTCCGGTAGCCGATGCCGGCCTCGATGCCGTCCGGCAGGCCGTCGGCGCTGCGGCGCTCCCGCAGGCCGACGGTGAGGTCGAACGCGGTGGTGCCGCCCGAGGACGGGACGGCGTCGACACGGAGTCCCGGCAGGCCGAGACGGGCCGACCCCGCGTTCTGCAGCACCAGCAGCACCTGCACCAGCGGATGCCGGGCCAGGGAACGGGAGGGGTTGAGTTCCTCGACCAGCTGCTCGAACGGCACGTCCTGGTTGCTGAACGCCGCCAGGTCCGCCTCTCGCACGCGTTCCAGCAGCTCACCGAACGACGGGTCGCCCGCGGTGTCGGTGCGCAGGACGAGGGTGTTGACGAAGAAGCCCACCAGATCGTCCAGCGCCGGGTCGGTACGCCCGGCCACCGGAGTGCCCACGGCCACGTCCGTTCCCGCACCGAGCCGTGTCAGCAGCGCGGCGAGCGCCGCATGGGCGACCATGAAGAGCGTCGCGCCCTGCTCCCGGGCCACCGCCACCAGGGCGCGGTGCACCTCCGCGTCCAGCTCGAACGGCACCAGCCCGGCACCGTGCCCCGCCGTCGCCGGGCGCGGCCGGTCGGTGGGCAGCGCCAGTTCCTCGGGCAGGCCCCGCAGGGCGGAACGCCAGTGCGCGAGCTGCCTCCCTCCGGCACTGCCCGGGTCGTCCGGGTCCCCGAGCAGTTCGCGCTGCCACAGGGTGTAGTCCGCGTACTGCACCGGCAGCGGCGTCCACTCCGGCTCCCCGCCCGCGCGACGTGCCGCGTACGCGGCTGCCAGATCCCGGGTCAGCGGCCCGAGGGACCAGCCGTCGCTGACGATGTGGTGCATCACCAGGACGAGCAGGTGGTCCTCGGCGCCCCGCCGCAGCAGCGAGGCCCGGAAGGGCAGGTCGCGGGTGACGTCGAACGGGCGGGACACCAGGTCGACGACCACCGCGTCGCTCCCGGCGGCGTCGACCTCGAGCACTTCCAGGCCCGGACCGGCCTCGGCCGCGGGCACCACGACCTGGTGGGGCTCGCCGGCGTCCTCCGGGAAGACCGTGCGCAGCGCCTCGTGACGGGACACGACATCACCCAGCGCCGCGTCGAGCGCCGGCCGGTCCAGGGCGCCACCCAGCCGGAACACCGCGGGCACCGTGTAGGTGGCCGTGTCGCCCTCCAGCCGGTTGACGAACCACAGGCGCCGCTGCGCCGGCGACAGCGGCAGACGTGCGGGGCGGTCCGTGGGCCGCAGCGCGGGGCGCGCGGGGTCGGCCTGCGCGAGCCTGCCCGCCAGTCCGGCCGGCGTCGGCGCCCGGAACAGGTCGCGCACCGCGAGGTCGGCGCCCAGCGCGGCACCGATCCGCGCCGTCAGGCGGGTGGCGAGCAGCGAATGGCCGCCGAGGGCGAAGAAGTCGTCGTCCACGCCCACACCGCCGGGCACATCGAGTACTTCGGCGAACAGCTCGCACAGGATCTCCTCCTGCCCGGTCCGCGGAGCGCGGCCGGCGGACTCCCGGCGGGGACGCGGCAGAGCCGCCCGGTCCAGCTTGCCGTTGGGTGTCAGCGGGAGAGTGTCGAGCGCCACCAGGTCGGCGGGCACCATGTAGGCGGGAAGGCTCTTCAGCAGGTGCTCCCGCAGCTCCTCCGACGTGGCCCGGGGAGCGACGACGTAGCCGGCCAGCCGCCGGTCGCCCGGACGGTCCTCGCGGACCACGACCACGGCCTGCGCGACCCTGGGATGGGCGGCCAGTACGGCCTCGATCTCGCCCGGTTCGATGCGGTAGCCGCGAATCTTGACCTGGTGGTCGGTACGGCCGACGAAGTGCAGCGTCCCGTCGTGGCCCCGGCGGACCAGGTCGCCCGTGCGGTACATGCGCTCGCCGGGCGCGCCGAACGGGCAGGCGGAGAAGCGCTGGGCGGTGAGCCCCGGGCGCCCCAGGTAGCCGCGTGCCAGACCCGTCCCGGCCAGGTACAGCTCACCCGTGATGCCCGGTGGGACGGCGCCCAGATGCTCGTCGAGGACGTAGGCCCGCGTGTTGTCCACCGGACGTCCGATCGCCGGGGAGGAGTCGCCGCCCGTGCTCCGGGCCGCCACGTCGCCCGCAGTGGCGACCACGGTGAACTCCGTCGGACCGTAGTGGTTCACCACACGGAACGGCAGGTCGGCCGAGGGCCGGCGCCGCAGCGCGTCGCCCCCCGTGAGCACGGCCCGCAGGCTGCCTTGCGCCAGCGACGGATGGTCCAGCACGGTCTCCAGACGGGGCGTCGGGAGGAAGCACAGCGTCAGACCGGCGTCGGCGGTCCAGGCCGCCAGGGCGTCCGGATCGTCCAGGGTGTCCTGGGACGGCAGGTGCACCGAGGCACCCGCGCACAGGTACGGCCACACCTCCCAGACGGCCGCGTCGAACCCCAGGGCGGCGGTCTGCCCCGCCCTGTCGTCGGATGTGACGGCATAGCTGTCGTTGTGCCACCGCACGAGGTCGTACAGCGCCCGGTGTTCGACGACCACCCCCTTCGGGCGGCCGGTCGATCCGGAGGTGTAGATCACGTAGGCCGCGTCCCTCCCGGAGGGAGCGGTGGCCACCGCGGTGCCGGGCTGCGCGGCCAACAGCCCTTCCTCCTCGAGGAACACGAAGCGGGGCCCCGCGGACGGTGCCGAGGCGTCCGCCGCCCCGATGGCCGCGGCGAGGGAGCGCCGGGACACCACCACGCCGGCCGCGGTGTCCGCCAGCACGAACGCGGAACGCTCCGCCGGATGCCGCGGGTCCAGCGGGACGTAGGCCGCTCCGGTCCGGAGCGTGGCCAGCATGGCGACGACGAGGTCGGCGGAGCGCTCCAGGCAGATGCCGACGACACCGCCCCGGCCGACGCCCAGAGCGAGCAGGTGGTGCGCCAACCGGTTGGCCCGGTCGTCGAGTTCCGCGTAGCCGACGGTTCCGGAGGCGTCGACCAGGGCCACCGCACCGGGCGTGAGCGCAGCGCGTTCCGCGATCAGTTGCGGGACGGTGCGGCCCTCCTCGCGCGGCGCGCCGGTCGCGTTCCAGCCGTCGAGCGCCCGGCGGAGTTCCTCTCCGCTCAGTATCTCCAGCTGCCCCAGCGGCCGGTCCGGGTCCGCCGCGGCCGCCGTCAGCAGAGCCGTCACCCGACGTGCCAGGCCGTCGGCGTCGCGCTGGTCGAACAGGCCCGTGTCGTACTCCAGACCGCAGTCGATCCCGGCGGGGGACCCGTCCTCGCCGCGGCGGTCCGTGAAGGCGAAGGTGAGGTCGAACTTCACCGTGCCCGTACCCACCGGTTCCCAGGAGCCCGCCAGGTCCCCCGGGCCGCTCCCTTCGATGCCGTCGACCTGCCCGTCCTGGAGCACGAGCATGGTCTGGAACAGCGGATTGCGGCCCGGTGTGCGCTGCGGGTTGAGTTCTTCGACGAGGCGGTCGAAGGGGATGTCCTGGTGGGTGTAGGCGGTGAGGTCGGTGTCGCGTACGCGGTGGAGGAGTTCGCGGAAGGTGGGGTTGCCGGAGGTGTCGGTGCGCAGGACGAGGGTGTTGACGAAGAAGCCGACGAGGTCGTCGAGGGCTTGGTCGGTGCGTCCTGCGACGGGGGTGCCGAGGGGGATGTCGGTGCCGGCGCCGAGTCGGGTGAGGAGTGCGGCGAGGGCGGCGTGCAGGACCATGAAGACGGTGGTGCCGGTCTCCCGCGCCAACGCCACCACCTGCTGGTGGACGTCCGCGGGCAACTGCGCGCCGACCACGGCACCGAGGCGGTCGGCGTCGTCGGAACGCCGGCCCGTGACGGGGAGGGCGAGTTCCTCGGGCAGGCCGGCGAGGGCGGTGCGCCAGTGGTCGAGCTGGGTGGCGAGCACGCTGCCGGGGTCGTCGGCGTCGCCGAGCATGTCCTGCTGCCAGAGGGTGTAGTCGGCGTACTGGACGGGCAGCGGCTGCCAGCCGGGCGCGGCTCCGGCCAGCCGTGCGGTGTAGGCGGTGTCCAGGTCGCGGAGCAGCACCTCGCGCGACCAGCCGTCGCTGGCGATGTGGTGCAGCACGAGCACCAGCACGTGCTCGTCCGGGGCGCATCGCAGGAGCCGGGCGGTGAACGGCGGCTCGACCGCCAGGTCGAACACGTGCCGGGCAGCCTCCCGCAGCCGGTCCGACAGGCGCTCCGCGGCGCACTCCTCCACGGCGAGCGGGTACGGCCCCGTGGGTGGAGCCGACACCTCCTGCCGCGGTGTGCCGCCGGACTGCGGGAAGACGGTGCGGAGGACCTCGTGCCGGGCGATCAGATCCCCCAGCGCCGCCGCCAGGCACTCCCGGTCCAGGACGCCCCGCAGCCGGAGCGCGTACGGGGAGTTGTACGTCGTCGCTCCGTCGGCCGAGTCGGTGAGGAACCACAACCGCTGCTGGGCGTACGAGAGCGGGAGCGGGCCGACGCGTTCGGCGCGGCGCAGCGCCGGCCGGGCCCGGACCGCGGTGTCCGCGGCCGCGGCGAGCGCCGCGGGGGTGCGCAGCCGGAACAGGTCGCCGACCGTCAGCTCCACGTCCAGAGCGGACCTGACGCGGCTCAGCAGCCGCATCGCGAGCAGTGAGTGCCCGCCCAGCGCGAAGAAGTCGTCCTCCGCCCCGACCGCACCCCGGCCCAGAACTTCCGCGAACAGCCCGCACACGATCTCCTCGCGGGGCGTACGGGCGGCGCGCTCCGTGCCGGCCGCAGCGTAATCCGGAGCGGGCAGCGCACGGTGGTCCAGCTTCCCGTTGGCGGTGAGGGGCAGTTCGTCCAGCGCCACGAACGCGGCCGGGACCAGGTGCTGCGGCAGCAGCTCCGCGGCACGTGCGGCGAGCCCGGAGGGGAGACCCTCGCCGTGCGGCACCACGTACGCGACGAGACGCGGGTCCCCGGGCCGGTCCTCCCGGACGCGCACGGCGGCTTGCCGCACCCCGGGATGCCCCGTGAGCACCGCCTGCACCTCGGCCGGCTCGACGCGGAAGCCGCGGATCTTCACCTGCTCGTCGGCCCGCCCGAGGTACTCGAGCACACCGTCCGCACGCCAGCGCACCAGATCGCCGGTGCGGTACATGCGGCTCCCGGGAGGGCCGTACGGATCGGCGACGAACCGCTCCGCGGTCGCGGCGGGTCGGTTCAGATAGCCGAGCGCGAGCCCGGTCCCCGACAGGTGGAGCTCGCCGGGAACACCGGGCGGCACCCGGCGGAGCGACGCGTCCAGCACCTGTGCCCGCTTGCCCGCCACGGGCCGGCCGACGGGGATGCTGCCGCGCGCGACGTCCGCCTCGGACACGGCGTGGACGGTGGAGAAGCCCATGCTCTCGGCGGGACCGTAGCCGTTGCCGACCCGGACGTGCCCGAACGCGCGGAGCACCCGCGCCACGTGCGTCACCGAGGCCGCCTCACCACCGGTGAACGCGGCGGTGAGTCGCGGCAGCATCTCCGGGTGCTCGTCCACCAGATGGTTGAAGAGGCCCGCGGACGCCTTGAGCACCGTCACCCCGTGCTCCTCGGCGAGCCGCGCGATCAGCAGCGGGTCCGGACGCTGCCCCGGCTGCAGGACACAGGTGGCGCCGCCCATGAGCGGGCCGAGAAGCTCCGTCGCGAACGCGTCCCAGGACAGCGGGGCGCACTGCAGCCACACCTCGCCCGGGCCGAACGGCGCGTAGTCCTGGCCGCACAGGGTGCCGGTCAACGCGCGGTGCGGTGCCACGACCCCCTTCGGAGCGCCCGTGGAACCCGAGGTGAACATCACGCAGGCCGCTGCGTCGGGCGCCACGACGACCGCGGGCGGGGTCACCGGGCACGCGGCGAGCGCGGACCGCTCCTCCGCCAGGCACAGCGCGGACGCCCCCGTACCGGACAGCCACCCCGGAGCGGCGTCCGCCGTCACGACCAGCGCGGGCCGGGTCGCCGCGACCACCGCGGACAGCCGCCCGTCCGGGAAGTCGGGGTCGAGCAGGGTGTAGGCGGCACCGCAGGCCAGCGTCCCGAGCAGGCAGCTCACCAGGTCCGCCGAGCGCTCCAGGTGCAGGGCCACGATGTCGCCGTGCCCCACACCGCACTTCCGCAGCCGATGCGCGAAGCGGTGCGCCTCGTCGCTCAGTTCCGCGAACCGCAGCGTCCGTCCGCCGTCGACCAGCGCCACGGCCCCCGGGGTGCGCGCCACCTGTTCGGCGAACCGCTCCGTCACCGTCGCGGAGGCGGTGGCGGGAACGTCCGTGCCGCTCCACTCCGCCAGCGCGGCCGACTCCCGCGCCGTCGTCAGCTCCACGTCCTCCAGGCGCCTGTCGGGCTCGGCCGCCACACCCTCCAGCAGCAGGCCCAGCCGGTCTGCGAGGCCGGCGACCGTCGCGGCGTCGTACAGGTCGGTGGCGTAGCCGACCGCCCACTCCAGTCCGGCGGGGGAACCGTCCGCGCCGCGCAACTCCTCGACCCCGAACGTCAGGTCGAACTTCGCCGTGCCGGTGCCGAGCGGCGCCGGCTCCGAGCGCAGCCCCGGCGCGAGGTCGGAACTGCCCTCCCCGGCACCCGACTTGAGGACCAGCATGACCTGGAACAGCGGATTGCGGCCCGGCGCGCGGGTGGGGTTGAGCTCC